>JANLUV010000207.1:0-3011 GCA_031363685.1 Alphaproteobacteria bacterium
GGATCGGCAAGCCGGCGCGGCGGCGGGCGACTGTGGCGCGCCCGAGCCGGTAGCGCACTGGATCGAAAAACAGCGGGCTGCCCCGCACGCAGCTGCCGGGCTTCGTCGATTGCCCTCGCGCCAAGCAGGAACGCAGCGCCATCTGCGCCCTGATAGCGGTCACGAATGGCAGATTGCGGCTCGATGTCGCCGTCCGTCCCGCACGGTTCAAGCGGTGCGGATGCGGCCGGGACCAGACCACATGACAACAACACACTGGCCGGCAGCTTGTTTGGCATCCTGCACATCGCCGGTTTCCTCGCCATGCGCCCCGTCTGACTGCATTCATGCCACGACTGCATGGCGCAGTTCAACGTGCGCTGCCATCTAACGCGCGGGCGCATGTCCATCGACCGTCAGGCTGCGAATCTGGCCGTCCCGGGTTACGCGGCAAGCAAACGGCTGGCCGCTGCGCAGGTGCCCCCCGACATGCCAGCCGTCGCCGGCATTGTTGGCAGTATCGACCCTATCGACCGGCTCCTGCGCGCGTTCGACCTCGTCGATGCAGGTGTCGACCGCAGCATCGATACTGCCTGGCCCGCCGGTGCCCGGCGCGGCGTTGCCGGACGGCGGGTTATCGCGCGCCGCGCCGTATCCCGGGCTGCCAGCGCGGCTGTCAGGGAAATCACGCTGCGGCGGGGGCCGCCGTGATCGCGGACCGCGTCGATGCGCGGAACGCCGCCCCGGTGATAGCGTGGTGCGGCAATTGTAAAATGTCAGGCAAACCGTTCCGCCGCATAGGGACCCGGATCGACCGTGTCCGGCGGGCGGCTAAGGAGCAGCGCCGCGCCCAGTGCAGCGGCGGCGGGCGCGGTCTGGATGCCGAACCCGCCTTGCCCGGCGAACCAGAAAAACCGCGAATGTCCGGGTGAAAAGCCGTAAACCGGCAAGCGGTCAGGCGCGAACGAGCGCAAGCCGGCCCAGCGGTGCTCGACCCGTTCGACCCGCCAGTCCACCGCCTGTACCAGCCGGTCGATCGCGGCCGCAACATCCAGTTCCTCGGCCGCCGCATCGCAGGGCTGGCTGGGGGTTTCGTCATGCGGGCTGAGCCACAGGCTGCCAGCCTGGGGCTTGAAATAAAAGGTTTCGCCAAGGTCCAGTACCAGCGGCAGCGTGGCGGCGGGAACCGGCGCTACGCGCAACTGCGCAACCGTGCGGCGCAGCGGACGGATGCCGATCCGGGCAATGCCGGCCAGCGCCGCGACCTCGTCCGCCCACGCGCCCGCTGCGTTGACGAGCAGCGATGCCCGCACGGTGCGGCCATCGGCAGTAGCCAGCAGCCAGCCCTCCTGCACCGGTTCAGCACTGGCCAGCCGTGCGGACGTCCACACGGTCACGCCTGCGCGGCGGGCGGTGGCAAGGTAGTCGTGATGCAGCTTTGCCACGTCGATATCGCAGCAATCGGGTTCGAGCGCGCCGCCGATCCAGCCGGGGCGCAGGCCCGGGACCAGCGCGGCGATCCCGGCGCGATCGAGCCGTTCGACCCGCACCCCCAGCGCGCCATAGCGATCGGCGAACGCACCCAACGCCTGTTCCTCTCCGGCCCGGGCGATGGTCAGCGCACCGCGCGGGGCCAGATAGCCGCCCGCCCGCAGAGCCGGGCCGGACGCGGTCGTCAGCGGCTGGACCCCGGGACCGCCATAGCTCTCCGTCCAGAACGCTGCCGACCGGCCGGTGGCGTGATAGCCAGGTGCGTGTTCGGCTTCGAGCAGCAGGATGCGCGCACCGGTGGGCGCCAGTTCGGCGGCAAGGCTAGCCCCCGCCATTCCGGCGCCGACAATGGCAATGTCGGCCATGACATCAGGGTTGCGGGTCATCGTTTCGTTCAGGCGCCGCCCGCTGCGGGAGCGACCCGGTCGAGAAATCCGTCGATTGCCGCCAGTGCCCGGTCGCGCACCGGATCCGCCTCGCGCAGGATCTCGTGGCGGGCTTCCGGGCCAAAGCGGTGATATTCGGCCTGCGGCAGCCACCGGGCGGCGCGATCGATCGCGGCGATGCCGACCAGTTCGTCGGCTGCCGTCGCGACAATGCATACCGGGATGGTTACGCGCGCCAGCACTTTGCGGCGATCGAGCCCGCGCATCGAAGCGATGCCCGCACGCACCCAGCCCCAGCTGGCCGGGCCCATCAGCAGTTCGCCCCGGGTCTCACGCCAGTAAAGTTCATCCGAATACCGGCCGGAATCGTGAGTCAGCAGGATAGAGCGATCGGCCGGCAATTCGCCCGGCTTTTCGCTCCACTTCCAGGCCGGGCGGCGCGGGTCGCCGAGCGCACACATCGCGCGCGCGGCCAGGTCAAACGGCGCGATCGGCAATCCGTGAGTGATCAGCCCCAGCATCGGCGCGGACAGCACCAGCGCATCGGGCGCGATTTTGCCTTCGGCTACCGCGCGCAGCACAAGGTGGCCGCCCATCGAGTGGCCGGCAAGCACATGCGGGCCGGGAGCCGTGGCCTGCCAGGCCGGCCAGAATGCGGCCAGATCGTTGATCCATTGCGCGAAATTATCGATGTGGCCGGTGACAGAATCGGCGCCGAGGCGGCCCGAGCCGGCTTGCCCCCGCCAGTCGAGCGCGGTCACCGCCCAGTCGCGGCTGTGCCAGTAACTGAGTGTTTCCAGATATTTTTCGTAAAAATCTCCCCGTCCGGGGAGGAACAGGATGGCCCCGCGCGGGTGTGTCGGGGTGGGCCAATCGATCCGCCGGATGGCCCAGCCATCGGGCGCAAACCATTGTGTTTCCTTGGCTTCTGCGGGGACTACACGGCGACTGCAATCACTCTGCATTGGCTTGCATCCCGCTTCAACCCTAATTCCAAGCGCAATCCCTTGGTTACTATTTGGTAAGCCATGGGTGGCAGACACACATCCGGACCAATTCGGGGCCGCACCGGGGGGTGTGTCTTGCGCAGTGAAATCGTTACCTATGGATTGCTGGGCGCGTTGGCAATCGGACTGCTGGTTGCCGCCTTCACCG
>JANLUV010000226.1:0-4124 GCA_031363685.1 Alphaproteobacteria bacterium
CTGCTCGTCGTTGGCGTCAAGGCTGACGAACAGGTCGAACACTTCGTCCAGCACTTCCTGCGGGCGCCCGTCCGAGCGGTCGATCTTGTTGACCACCACGATCGGCTTGAGCCCCAGCGCCAGCGCCTTGCCGGTGACGAACTTGGTCTGCGGCATCGCGCCTTCCGAACTGTCGACCAGCAGGATCACGCCGTCGACCATCGAGAGGATCCGCTCAACTTCGCCGCCGAAGTCGGCGTGGCCGGGCGTGTCGACGATGTTGATGTGCATGCCGTTCCATTCGACCGACGTGCACTTGGCGAGAATGGTGATCCCGCGTTCCTTTTCCAGGTCGTTGGAATCCATCGCCCGTTCTTCGACCCGCTGGTTGTCGCGGAAAGTGCCGGACTGGCGGAACAGCTGATCGACCAGCGTGGTCTTGCCATGGTCGACGTGGGCGATGATCGCGATATTGCGGAGTGGCAGCGGGGCGGACATTGGGAAGAACTTTCGATTCAGAATGGCAAAAATAAACAGCGCCACCGAGGCTTCGCTGCGGCGCACAATGGCGCGCCCCTAGCGGAATGCGGGGATTCGGGCAAGCGCGGCGTCGGCCGGGCTGATTGCGCTCTGCCAGCTTGCCCGACCCAGGCTAAGCAGACTGCCTGACCTAGGGTAAACTGCTGTGTCTGTGGCGCAACAGATCGTTACCGGCCGGGGACAGAAAAGCGATTGCGATTGCGCGACAAGCGCAAGATTCATATGGTTTCGTCAGTTTGCAGAGGTATGCGGCCAGCGCCGCAAAGCCATCGCGTCAGCCCTTGGGCCAGAGATGAGGACTGTTGCATGAAAAGCAGGATCAAGGGGCTGTGCGCGGCTTCGCGGGCGGTTTTGCTGGGTAGCGTCGCAGCGATTGCCGTGGCCACCCCCATCACGGCCATGGCCCAGTCCGGCCCTGCGGCCCCCCCGGCTCAGGACGAGGCCCAGCCCGCGCCTGACAACACCTTCGATGGCACCGGCAATGAAATCGTCGTCACCGCGACCAAGCGCGAACAGACCTTGCAAGACGTGCCGGTGGCGGTTTCCGTAACCACCGCCGAAACGATCGAACGCGCCCAGATCCGCGACATACGCGATCTATCCACCGTGGTGCCGTCGCTGCGCGTGAACCAGTTGCAAAGCTCGGCCAACACCAATTTCTACATCCGCGGCTTCGGCAACGGCGCCAACAACGCCGGAATCGAACCGTCGGTCGGACTGTTCGTCGATGGCGTCTACCGCTCGCGTTCGGCCTCGATGATCGCCGATTTACCCGATGTGCAGCGGATCGAAGTGCTGCGCGGGCCGCAGTCCACCCTGTTCGGCAAGAACGCCTCGGCCGGCGTGATCTCGCTGGTCACCAAGAAGCCGCAGTTCAAGTTCGGCGGCAATGTCGAGGCGAGCTACGGAAACTTCAATGCGCTGATCCTGAAGGGCGTGGTTACCGGCCCGATCAGCGAAACGATCGCGGCCAGCGTGGCAGGCGGTTACAACAAGCGCGACGGTTACGTGACCGATCTTGGCACTGGCAGCACGACGAACGAGCGCAACCGCTGGTTCGTGCGCGGACAACTGCTGTTCGAACCGTCCAGCGATCTCGAAATCCGCCTGATCGGCGATTACGGCAAGATCGACGAGAACTGCTGCGCGGTGGTCAACATTGCCCGGTCGCCCGGCTTCGGCCCGTCGCAGATCATCACCAACCTGCTCGGCGGCCAGATCAACGATCCGGCCAATTCGTTCGCCGACGTCGTCTACAACAACTTCGATTCCACCAACAGAATCGAGAACTGGGGCGGTTCGGGCCAGATCGACTACAGCATGGGGCTGCTCAAGCTGACCTCGATCACCGGCTATCGCCGCACCCACGTAATCACCAACCAGGATTCCGACTTCACCAGCGCCGACCTGCTCGGCCGGAATTTCCAGGACCTGCGGATCGACACTTTCACCCAGGAACTACGCGCCTCGACCGACTGGGACGGCCCGATCAACACCCTGCTTGGCGCGTTCTACTTCAACGAGAAGATCAACCAGTCGAACCAGTTGCAGCTCGGCACCCAGTTCCGGTCCTATGCCGATTTCCAGATCCAGGGCGCGTCCGGCGGTGCGTTCAATCTGAGCCAGGTCGAGCAGGTGCTCAGCGCGGCCAGCGGCCAGAACTATATCGGCCAGTCGTTCAAGGCGGGCAACGGCTTTACCGAGAACTACCACCTGACCGACGAAAGCTTCTCGGTCTTCGGCCAGGTCGATTTCAAGGTCACCGATCGCCTGACGCTGACGGGCGGGGTCAACTATACGCACGATACCAAGAACTTCGCGACCAACAGCCAGTCGACCGAGGTGTTCTCGGCCATTCCGCTGGGTAACCCCACGCTGCAAGGCAACGTCACCAACGTGCTGATCGCGCAGCAGGTCGCCGCAGCGCTGCAAATTCCGGTCACCTCGGTAACTCCGGCGATCATCGGCAACTTTGCCGGCTCGTTCCCTGGTCCGTTCGGGCAGATCGCTGCCGGTTCCGCAGCGGCGACGCAGCAGTTGCTGGGGCTGCGTGCGCTGCAGTTCCTGCCGCCGTTCCTCAACCTGCCCAATGCGCTGGAAACCGGCCGCGTCAGCGACGGCCACTGGACCTTCACCGCGCGCGCCGCTTTTGACGCCACCGATACGGTCAATGTCTACGCCAGCTACGCCACCGGCTACAAGGCAGCCTCGGTCAACCTCTCACGCGATAGCCGCCCGACGCTGGCCGACTACAACACGATCCAGAGCGACCCGACGTATGCGGCGCTGCGGCTGGCGAACCTGTCTTATGGCAGCCGCTATGCCGGGCCGGAAAAGTCGACCGTCTACGAAGCCGGGCTAAAGGGCAACTGGGGCGTCGCCACCGCCAACGTCGCGGTGTTCAAGCAGACCATCCGCGGGTTCCAGTCCAACATCTTCACCGGGCTCGGCTTCTTTCTCGCCAACGCGGGCAAGCAATCGTCGTTCGGGGTGGAATTCGAAGGCACGGTCAAACCAACCTCGGCGCTGACCATCAGCTTCGCGATGACCTACCTCGATCCGAAGTACGATGACTTCCAGCTGTCCGGCGTGGGCGATCTTACCGGCACGCGGCCGGGCGGGGTTTCGCAGCTGTCGACCACCATCGGGGCGCAGTGGGACCAGCCGCTGGCCAATGGCGACCATATCATCCTGCGCGGCGACTATCACTACGAGGCACCGTTCGCGCTGATCGAGGGCCTGCCCGGGCTGGTGGTCAAGAACCCGCTGACCGGCCTGCCACTGACCGGCACCTCGGCTGACTATGCCGCCGCGCTGGCCGCCGCGCAAAGCCGCAAGCAGGAGATCAACCAAGCCAGCGCCGCGCTGACGTATGCGATGCATAACGGGCTGGAACTGACCGTGTGGGGCCGCAACCTGACTGACAGCCGCACCCTGCTGCAGATCTTCGATTCGCCGGCGCAAACCGGCTCGATCTCGGGCTACCCGAGCGAGCCGCGCACGTATGGCGTTGCGGCGCGGTTCCGCTGGTAAGCGCGCAGTCAGTCACACGATCGAAGGGGGCCTGCGGGCCTCCTTTTCCTTGCCAGCAGGCCGCATTTGTGTTCGCTTGCTGCGTGCGTCGGACGGCGGGAAAATGAGGGGGAATACGACATGGAATGGATGCTGATGCCGTACCGGCGCTACGCCGATTTCAGTGGCCGGTCGCGCCGCAAGGAATACTGGATGTTCATCCTGTTCACAGTCATCGTCTATTTGGTCTGTTTCGGCCTGCTGTTCGCGGGCGGATTTGGGCAGACCATGGCTGAAGGCGCAACGCCGGGGCCGATGTTCTGGCTGGGCGCCGCTGTCATCGGTATATTCCTGCTCGGCTCGCTTATCCCAGTCATCGCGGTGCAGGTGCGCCGGTTCCACGATCAGGACAGATCGGGCTGGATGGTGCTGATCGGCTTCATTCCTTACATCGGCGGGCTGATCGTAGTGGTGTTCATGTGCCTTGACGGCACGCGCGGCCCCAATCGCTTCGGGCCTGATTCCCAAGGATCCGACCAGCGCCGACGTGTTCTCCTGAACGCTTACTCCCCTCCCCGCCGGGGAGGGGCAGG
>JANLUV010000125.1:0-3307 GCA_031363685.1 Alphaproteobacteria bacterium
CAGCCCGAGCTGAAGGCCGCCCGCAAGGCCGCCGCCGCGCACCCGATCGAGCAGGTCGGTGCCAAGCTGCGCGCGATGATGCCGTGGATCGGCAAGAACGCACTGGTCGACAAGACCAAGAACTGAAGCTTCGGTTTAACCGATACGCGAGCGGGCGGGGGGCAACCTCCTGCCCGTTTGCGTTGCGTGGCAGGCAGTTGCCCGCCCCTCGCCCACCCACTATGCTCCGTTCATCATACACATGACGGCGGCTCATGGCGGACGAGGATTGATCAGGCGGCGTCCGCTGCGGCTTCCGCCAGGTTCCACCCGGCGGCGAGAAACGAGCGGCGTTCCAGCCCGTCATCATTACCGAACACGTTGATCGGGGCGAAGCAGTCCGGCACGATCAGGGCGACAGCGGTTTCATCCGGCAACGCCGAAATATCGACGCCGTAGTACCAACGGTTTTCATCCAGCGGCATGTGCGTGATTGGTAGCGGGGCGAAGCCATCGACTGTGAAGGCATTCACATCGCGGTATTCGATGCCGTTCACCACCAGCACGTTGAACATCAGCCAGTCCTGTCCCGGAGCGCGGCGGATCCTGACATCGCTGCGATTGGTGGGTCCCGCCCAGTTGGCTTGCTGGCCGGACGACACTTCGGCATCGTACCAGCCGTGTGTCAGCCAGATTCCGGCCAACCCGGACGCATAGACCCGGCTGGCATTGTCCGGCCAGGCCCACGGCCGGAGCCGGGCACCCACGCTGTCGCGCAAGGCGGCGAAGCGGCTGCGGGCGAGTTGGTGCAACAGGTTGTCGAACCCGAACAGATGCGGCCGCGCCGCGACGACCGCGCGCAGTTCGGCGACAGCGACGCCGTCACCGGGCGCATGATTGACCGACAATGCGGAGTTGGTGACCCGGCGACCGGTTTCGGCTTCCCATAGCGGCACGAATTCGTCGATTGCCTCGGTTGGCACCAGCCAGCGCACCCGGTCGAGCGGTGGATACGGTGCCGACTGCCGCCAAAACCGATCCGAAATCCCTAGGCGGAAGACCGTGCAGGCCCGGCGATGAGGCGCCGCAGGGGCGGCTTTCCGCTTTACAAGGCGCGCGCCAATGCCCATAGGCTGGCAGCAATGATCCTTGTGCTTGACTTTCCCCTGCGACTTACCCGCCCTTGGGCGTGAGCTGACGCGTCGGTTCCTTCCGGCGCGCGCGGCGCCCAGGGGACACGAAGATGTCACCTTCCAGTCGCACTTCAAGCCTGCCGAGACCCGATCATGACCATGCTGAAAAACCCGTCGGTCAAGTACCGTCCATTCCCGCAGATCGCCCTGCCCGATCGCCAGTGGCCCGGCCGCACGATCACCCAGGCGCCGCGCTGGCTTTCCACCGATCTGCGCGATGGCAACCAATCGCTGATCGACCCGATGGGCGCAGAAAAGAAGACCCGCTTCTTCGACCTGCTGCTGACCATCGGCCTCAAGGAAATCGAGGTCGGTTTCCCCAGCGCGGGCGCGACCGAGTATGATTTCATTCGCGGACTGGTCGACGGCAACCGCATTCCCGAGGACGTGCTGGTCCAGGTGCTGACGCAGTCACGCCAAGACCTCATCAAGACCTCGTTCGAGAGCCTGGCCGGCGTGCATGCGGCGATCGTCCACCTTTACAACGCGGTGTCGCCGCTGTGGCGGACAGTGGTGTTCGGGCTCGAGCCGGCGCAGATCAAGCAGATCGCGGTCGACGGTGCCAAGGCGCTGCGCGACCAGGCGGCGCGCTTCCCGCAGACCCAGTGGCACTTCGAATACAGTCCCGAGACGTTCTCCACCGCCGAACTCGATTTCTCGCTCGAGTGCTGCGAGGCGGTGATGGACGTGCTGCGTCCGACGCCGGATCATCCGATCATCCTCAACCTGCCGGCCACGGTCGAGGCGGCGACGCCGAACATCTATGCCGACCAGATCGAGTATTTCTGCCGCAACCTGCCGAACCGCGACAGCGCCGTCATTTCACTCCACACCCACAACGACCGCGGCACCGGCGTGGCGGCGGCGGAACTGGGACTGATGGCCGGGGCCGACCGCGTGGAAGGTTGCCTGTTCGGCAATGGCGAACGCACCGGCAACTGCTGCCTCGTGACCGTGGCGCTCAACCTTTACACGCAGGGCGTCGATCCCGAGCTGGACTTTTCGGAAATCGACGAGGTGATCAAGACGGTTGAGTACTGCAACCAGCTGCCCGTGCCCGCGCGCCATCCCTATGGCGGCGAACTGGTGTTCACCGCCTTTTCCGGCAGCCATCAGGACGCGATCAAAAAGGGCTTCAACGCGCAGGAAAAGCGCAACGACCAGTTTTGGGCGGTGCCGTACCTGCCGATCGATCCGGCCGACCTTGGCCGCAATTACGAAGCGGTGATCCGGGTCAACTCGCAGTCCGGCAAGGGCGGGTTCGCCTGGGTGATCGAGCAGGATCAGGGCCTCAAGCTGCCCAAGCGGATGCAGGCGCATTTCAGCCGTCATGTGCAGGAACTGGCCGACGAACTGGGCCGCGAACTGCAGGCGATCGACATCTGGGATGTATTCCGCAAGGTCTATCGTCTCAATGAACCGCAGCATTTCCAGCTGGTCGATTACAACGAGATGCGCTCTGCCGATGGCACCCGCGTGTTCGCCGGCAAGATCGCCGTCGGCGGCAAGGCGCAGACCGTGTCCGGCCGCGGCAACGGGCTGATTTCGTCGGTCGTCACGACGCTGGCCGAAAGGTTCGGGGTGGCCCTGGACGTGCGCGACTATTCCGAGCACGCGATGGCCAAGGGTTCCGACGCACGGGCCGCAGCCTATATCGAATGCGTTACCGCCGATGGCCGCACCGTGTGGGGCGTGGGCATTGACGAGGACGTGGCTACCGCCGGAGTGCGCGCCGTGCTCAGCGCGGCGAACGCGGCGGCGGGCTGAGGCGATTGCCGATGCCCCTGCCCGCCCCGTTTGCCGCCCGGATCGCACGGTTGCGCCTGCCGGTCATCGCTGCGCCGATGTTCATTGTCACGGGGCCGGAGCTGGTCATCGCGCAATGCAAGGCGGGGGTGGTCGGGACGTTCCCGGCGCTTAACGCACGGCCGCAAAGCCAGCTTGATGAATGGCTGCACCGGATCACCGAGGAACTGGCAGCGCATGACCGGGAGCACCCGGACAGCCCGGCCGCGCCGTTCGGGGTGAACCAGATCGTTCACCGGTCGAACGACCGGCTCGACGCCGACCTCGCGACTTGTGCGAAGTGGCAGGTGCCGCTGGTGATTACCTCGCTCGGCGCGCGCGAGGATGTG
>JANLUV010000244.1:0-4034 GCA_031363685.1 Alphaproteobacteria bacterium
GGCTGAGCTTGTCGCAGCCCGCGCGCCAACGGTAGGGCTGGACGCATGGAAACCAGAGCAGGAGATCCGGGCGCGTTCGCCCAGTTTGATCTTGACCGGGTCGACAGCCCCGCGTTCGTGGTCGACGCTGCGAAACTGCGCGCCAACCTGGCGGTGCTGGCCGACATTCGCGATCGCGCCGAAATCAAGGTTCTGGCGGCGCTGAAGGCGTTCTCGATGTGGCAGGTGGCGCCGATCATCGGCGAATACCTCGACGGGGTCTGCACCTCGGGCTTGTGGGAAGCGCTGCTGGCCGCCGAACACTATCGCGGCGAGATCGCCACTTATTGCGCGGCCTACAAGGCGGATGACCTGCCGGAAATCTGCCGGATTTCGGACCATGTGATCTTCAATTCGCCGATGCAGATCGCGCGGTTCCGCCCGGTGCTGCAAATGCTCGATGGCACGTTCGACATCGGCCTCAGGATCAATCCGCTCCACGCCGAGGGCGAGGTGCCGCGCTATGATCCCTGCGCGCCGCATTCGCGGCTGGGCTTCCCGGTCGACCAGCTGCGCGAGGAGCATCTGGAGGGCGTGGCGGGCCTTCATTTCCACACGCTGTGCGAACAGGACTTCGCACCGCTCCAGCGCACGTGGGAGGCGCTGAAGCCGCGGATCGCGCCGTACTTCGGGCGGCTGAAATGGCTGAACTTTGGCGGCGGGCACCATGTGACCCGCAGCGATTACCAGCGCGATGACCTGGTTGAATTCTTGAAGGCGGTTAAGGCTGAAACCGGCTGCGAGCTGTACCTTGAACCGGGCGAGGCGGTGGCGCTCGACGCGGGTATTCTGGTGGGCACGGTGCTCGACGTGGGCTGGAACGGGATGCCGGTCGCGATCACCGACATTTCGGCCACCTGCCACATGCCCGACGTGATCGAGGCGCCCTATCGCCCCGCGATGCTGGGCGAACGCGAGGCCGACGAAGGCGGCGACGAAGCCGTGCGCCTGGGTGGCCCGTCCTGCCTCGCCGGGGACGTGATCGGCGATTATGTGCTGCCGGTGGCGCCCGAGCCGGGAGTGCGCTTTGCGTTCCTCGATCAGGCGCATTACTCGATGGTCAAGACCACCACTTTCAACGGTGTGCCGCTGCCCTCGATCTGGCTGTGGGACAGCGAGACCGATGCGCTGAAATGCGTGAAGCGGTTCGGCTGGAAAGAATTCCGCGACCGGCTGAGTTAAGCCGCCGGCTTTCTCACGCGGAAGGCGTATTGCATCGCCAGAAACCGGGTCAGCTTGCCCATGGTCAGGCGATCGATGATCTGCTTTTTGCGGCCAAAGATATTGAAACTGGTCGCCTCCAGCTTCAGGCCGGAGGAGCAGGCAAGCTCTGCGCCGCCTTGCGGGGTGAACCACCGAATGTGGGTTCGGTCCATCACCCCGGAATCGGCAAGGTCGAACCGCCCCTTAAGCACCAGCGGCCCGACCAGCCCAATGAAGTTCATATTGGGCAAGCTGATGATCAATGCCCCGTTGGGGGCAAGGGCCGTGTCCAGCACGCTGACGGTTCGCCACGGATCATAAAGGTGTTTAAGCACGTCCAGACACAGGATCGTGTCAAACGGGCCATGTTCGTTCAGCAAGTCCTGGAGCGCCGGAATATCATCGAGGTTGGCCGGGATCGCTATGTCGACACCGCTTGCGGCTTCGTTCGCGACCTGATCGATGAGCACGACGTGATCTGCTCCGGCAAACTCTTTCGCGGCGGCAGAAGTCGCGCCGATGCCCCCCCGACATCGAGAATCCGTCGTGCCGGGCGCGGAATCATAGCGAAAATGTCCCACCGGATGAGATCATGGTACGTCGTGACAGGCGTCATGATCGCCCTCCGATATCAATCCATGTTGAAAGCATTTAGTAAAGCTCTTGATTAGGTTCCATTTATTGGACGGCGATAAGGCGTGGCACGAGATTCGTAAAATGAAATATGCGAGTAGGCGGTTTATCGCGCCCGTTCGTTGAGCCTCATCGCAAGGTCGGAGAGGGTCGTGAACTGAGTGATTGATTGCTCAACCAGCCGGCGGTCGCCGTGATCCTCCTGCTCATCCTTACTTACAACCGGCTCGTGGCTTTACGGCAAAACTGCAAACAAGGTGTTGCCGACATCGACGCGCAGCTGCGCCAGCGGCACGATCTGGTGCCGAACCTGATTGCCACCGTGAAAGGCTATGCCACGCACGAACAGGATACGTTCGACCGGGTGCTGGCCGCGCGCAACGCCGCTGCCGCCGCACCCACCGCGCAATCGGAAACGGCGCTGGGCATGGCGCTGGGCGGGCTGCTGGCGCTGGGCGAGGCCTATCCCGAGCTGAAGGCCAGCGCGAACTTCCAGTCGCTCCAGGGCGAACTGGCCGACGTGGAAGACCGGCTGGCCGCCGCACGCCGCGCGCTCAACGGCGCGGTTTCGCGCTACAATGCCACGCGTGAGGCATTCCCGGCGGTGCTGGTGGCGGGACTACTGGGGTTTGCGCCCGAGGCGTTCAGCGGGCTGTCAGCGGATGAGCGGGACACCGTCGGCGCGGTGCCGACCGTCTCGTTCTGAAGCCGCCGGGCGCGCCGCCGCGGGGCAGGTGATTCCCCCCGGCCGGCCCCGGCGCCCTGACCGAGGGGATGGCGGGGACGATTCGCTGGCCCGGCGCGGTATTTTGCGCCGGTCTGGCTGCAATATGACCATAATAAATCATCATAAAATCAACCGATTATCGCGCAATCTGCAAGTCGATGCATAAATGTTTCATTTTTGTGAAACAGGGGGCCATTTTCACTTGCAGTTCACGTCCGCTGGCCTATATCGACCCCCCACTGCCCCATGGGGACTTCCACACCGCAAGGCAGCTTCGTCCTATGGTTGTTCTGGCCGAAAGGCCTATTGGGGGTCCCTTGAGTTGCACATTCACAAAGACGCACCGGCTGTAGTCAGCGCCCTTTCGCCTGATGAACCCGTTATCCTGAATCGCCCGCAAGCTGCCGCGCGCGCTGCCCGCTTCTTTACCGAGAAGTTTCCGGGCAAGTCGCTTTATGCGGTGAAGGCCAATCCCTCGCCAGAACTGCTGCAGGTCCTGTGGGACAACGGGATCACGCATTATGACGTGGCCTCGATTGTCGAGGTCCGGCTGGTGCGGGCAACGCTGCCCGATGCAACGCTGTGCTTCATGCACCCGGTCAAGCCGGTGGCCGCCATTGCCGAGGCCTACAAGGTCCACGGCGTGCGCACGTTCAGCCTGGATACCCAGGAAGAACTGGAAAAGATCGTCGCCGCCACCGCCGATGCAAACGGCAACACGGCCGAGGATCTGTCGCTGTGCGTGCGGCTGCGGGTTTCGTCCGAGTATTCGGAACTCAGCCTGGCGGCCAAGTTCGGGATCGATCTGGCCGATGCGGCGCCGCTGCTGCAGGCCACCCGCCAGGTGGCGGACTGCCTCGGCATCTGCTTCCACGTCGGCAGCCAGGCGATGACCCCGTTTGCCTATGTCCAGGCGCTGGAGCGCGTGCGCGCCGCGATCGTCGATGCGGCGGTCACGGTCGATATCGTCGATGTGGGCGGCGGGTTCCCGTCGATCTACCCGGGGATGGAACCGCCGCCGCTGGAAGACTTCTTCGGCGCGATCCACCGCGCGGCGGAATCGCTGCCGGTGTCATACTCGTCGGAACTGTGGTGCGAGCCGGGCCGGGCGCTGTGCGCGGAATACAACTCGATGATCGTCAAAGTGGAAAAGCGCCGGGGCGACGAGCTGTTCATCAACGAGGGCGCCTATGGCGCGCTGTTCGATGCCGCGCACATCGGCTGGCGTTTCCCGGTGAAGGGCCTCAACCCCGACCGCACGGGCGCCGAGGGCGAGTTCGCGTTCTATGGCCCGACCTGTGACGATGCCGATTACATGAAAGGCCCCTTCATGCTCCCGGCCGACATCGCGGCGGGCGATTATATCGAGATCGGGATGCTCGGCGCCTATGGCGCGGCGATGCGGACCCGCTTCAACGGCTTTGGCGAAGCG
>JANLUV010000270.1:0-3433 GCA_031363685.1 Alphaproteobacteria bacterium
GGGTCGGTACCGGTCGTTCCGAACGCCGTGTTGATCCACTCACGAACGAAAAGGCCCCGGAATTAACCGAGGCCTTTCCATAATTCCGCTACCCGAAAAGGCTCAGGCCTTGACGACCATCGCCTTTTCAAGGTTGTCCACGATCGCCTGGAAGAAGCCTTCGGTGGTCAGCCACGGCTGCTTGGGGCCGATCAGGATCGCCAGATCCTTGGTCATCATCCCGCCCTCGACGGTTTCGACGCAGACGCGTTCCAGCGTCTCGGCGAACTTCACCACTTCGGGGGTGTTGTCGAACTTGCCGCGGTACATCAGCCCGCGCGTCCACGCGAAGATCGAGGCGATCGGGTTGGTGCTGGTCGCCTTGCCCTGCTGGTGCATGCGGTAGTGGCGGGTCACGGTGCCGTGGGCGGCTTCTGCTTCCACGGTCTTGCCGTCGGGCGAGAGCAGCACCGAGGTCATCAGGCCAAGCGAGCCGAACCCTTGCGCCACGGTGTCTGACTGCACGTCGCCGTCATAGTTCTTGCAGGCCCAGACGAACTTGCCGCTCCACTTCAGCGCAGATGCGACCATGTCGTCGATCAGGCGGTGTTCGTAGGAGATCCCGGCGGCGTCGAACTTTGCCTTGAACTCGGTCTGGAAGACTTCTTCGAACAGGTCCTTGAAGCGGCCGTCATACGCCTTGAGGATGGTGTTCTTGGTCGACAGGTACAGCGGCCAGCCCAGGTTGAGCGAATAGTTCATCGAGGCGCGGGCGAAATCGCGGATCGAATCGTCCAGATTGTACATCGCCATCGCCACGCCGGCGCTGGGGAACCTGAACACCTCGAGATCCATCGACTTGCCGTCATCGCCATCAAACACCAGCCGCAGCGTGCCGGGGCCGGGGATCAGCGTGTCGGTTGCCTTGTACTGGTCACCGAAGGCATGGCGGCCGATCACGATCGGATCGGTCCAGCCCGGAACCAGCCGGGGGACGTTCTGCATCACGATCGGTTCGCGGAACACCACGCCGCCCAGGATGTTGCGGATCGTGCCGTTGGGCGACTTCCACATCTTCTTGAGCTTGAATTCCTCGACGCGGGCTTCGTCGGGGGTGATCGTCGCGCACTTCACCGCGACGCCGTACTGCGCGGTGGCGTTGGCCGCATCGATGGTGATCTGGTCGTCGGTCGCATCGCGGTTCTCGACCGAGAGGTCGTAATACTTCAGATCGATATCGAGATACGGCAGGATCAGCTTTTCACGAATCCACTGCCAGATGATGCGGGTCATTTCATCGCCGTCCATCTCGACGACGGGGTTGGCCACCTTGATCTTCGCCATTGCTGTCCTTCCCGGGGAGAGAGTTTCGCCAAGCGCCTTAGCAGGGAAACCGCGCTTCGCAAGCGGGGCCGGGCCGGGAACATGCGCGTGCCCCACAGCAGAAAGCCCGCCGCTATGCGACGGGCTTCACGCGTTCGGGGCTACGAATGGTGGGCGTAGGAAGGATTGAACTTCCGACCCCTGCGATGTCAACACAGTGCTCTACCACTGAGCTATACGCCCACGCCATTCGAGCGGCCCCGTTGCCAGGGCATTTTGCCCGCCCGGACAGCAAGCCGCCGGGCAGGGGTGCGCCTTTAGCGAGGGGTTCCGGGCAAATCAAGCCGTTCTTTGCCAGCCTGCTTTATCGCGGTTTTGCCTTCAGACCCGGGCGCTGCTCGGCAGCCCGAACACCCGATCGACTTCGAGCACGAGGTCCTTGAGGTGGAACGGCTTCGACAGGACCTTGGCCTGCGGCGCTTCCTGGCTGGCCTTGAGCGTGACGGCGGCGAATCCGGTGATGAACATCACCTTGGTGTGCGGCGAGATGTCGGCGCAGCGCTGGGCCAGTTCGATCCCGTCCATTTCGGGCATGACGATGTCGGACAGCAGCAGATCGAATCGCTCACGTTCCAGCAGCGGCACCGCAGCAGTGCCGCGATCGACCGCGACGACCTCGTAGCCCGCGTTTTGCAGTGCCCGCGCCAGATAGGTGCGCATCGCTTCTTCGTCTTCTGCCAGGAGGATGCGGATCATGGGTTCCTGCGCTCGATAACGGGTGGGTAACCCCCATACGCCTGATCGGGTTAAAAATCTTGTTCCACGTCGCAT
Organism: Alphaproteobacteria bacterium; assembly: GCA_031363685.1. Taxonomy (GTDB): domain Bacteria; phylum Pseudomonadota; class Alphaproteobacteria; order Sphingomonadales; family Sphingomonadaceae; genus Novosphingobium. The sequence continues at coordinate 2,134 of JANLUV010000270.1, forward strand.
CTGACCGACTTTGACACAGCGCTCGTTTCGCGCCAGCCTGCACCGATGTGGGCAAAACCAGAGCCAGGGATTCGCTGCCGGTGAGCGGCGCGGGCGCGCCGGTTGGCGGGATGACCGAAGGCGGCGTGATTCCCGGCGGGGGCGGCATGGCGGCGTTCCAGCTGATCGCGGCCGAACCATCGGAGATCCCGGTGCTGATCGCCGTGCCTCACGCCGGCCGGGCCTATCCCGCCGCGCTGATCGAGCGGATGCGCAACCCCGCATTTGCCGCATTGCGGCTGGAGGATCGCTATGTGGATCGGCTGGCGCATGGCATTGCCGCCGCCACCGGGGCGACGCTGCTGGTCGCGCAGGCACCGCGCGCGATGATCGATCTCAACCGCGCCGCCGACGATGTCGACTGGGAGATGATCGCGCGCGGCGACGAGGGTGATTCGCCGATGATGCCCATCCCGCTGGCGGGGGCGCCCGGATCGGGCCGCCGGGCGCGCAGCGGGCTGGGGCTGATACCCCGCCGTCTGCCCGGCATCGGCGAACTGTGGAAACGCCGACACGACCGGGCCGAACTGGACGCGCGGATCGCGCAGATTCACGAACCGTATCATGCCGCGCTGGGCGAAGCGCTCGATCGGCTGCGCGACCGCTGGGGGTCGGCGTTGCTGCTGGACCTGCATTCGATGCCGCCGCTGGCGCTGCGCGGCGCCCCCGCGCCGGAATTCGTGATCGGTGACCGGTTCGGTGCAACCTGCGGCGGTGCGCTGGTCGGTGCCGCCTTTGCGTGGTTCGTCGAACAGCGCCGTGCGGCCGCGCACAATCGCCCTTATGCTGGCGGTTATGTGCTGGAACGCCACGCCAATCCGCGCGGCGGCATCCACGCCTTCCAGTTGGAGGTGGACCGCAGCAGCTACCTCGATGCGCGATTGGCCGAGCCGGGCAGCGGCTTTGGCGAAATGGTCGATCTGCTTAGCGGTCTGGTCCGGCGGCTTGCCGCAACAGTGGCCGAAGCCGGCCGCGCCGCCCGCGATGGCACCGAACGCGATTGGGCCGAAGCCGCCGAATAACCCGGCGGCATTGCGGCCGATTCGGCAGGCTGCGACACCGCCTATAAAAAACCACCTCGTGCATAACGCACGAGGTGGCCAAGGTTCAGGGAGGAGGTGCACCGAAATGCACCAGTCCAGCCAAGCCATGAGGGAAGCTGGCCGGACTTAGCCAACGTAAGTCAGACGCAGACCGGTTTCAACCCTCTTTGGCGTCTCAGTTTGTCGCAGATACCAAGAATCCGGCGGTTTTGCCGCCG
>JANLUV010000303.1:0-2639 GCA_031363685.1 Alphaproteobacteria bacterium
CCCCATCCCCGCCCGCCACCCCCACCCCCTGAGTAACCTCCAGAACCGCTTCCCGGCGTGGTGGGCCGTGAACCGGCCCGCGCTGGCCCTCGCCCAACCCCGCGCCGCCGGGGCGCTGCTGGCCGAAAAGGGCATGCTGCCGACCGTGGCGTTCACCTCGGTCCAGACCCGCGCGATCAAGACGCTGCATCTGGCGCTCGAAGCCGCCGGGCGGCTGTGGCTGCCCGAAACCAAGGACTGGCGCCTGAACGAGCGCCACTATGGCGGGCTGACCGGGCTGGACAAGGCCGAGACCGCCGCGCGCCACGGTGACGAACAGGTCAAGATCTGGCGCCGCAGTTTCGACATTCCGCCGCCGGTGCTGGCCGCCGGTTCGGAATTCGATCTGGGCCGGGACCCGCGCTATGCCGGGATCGCGATCCCCTCGACCGAGAGCCTGAAAGACACCATTGCCCGCGTGCTGCCGTACTACGAAAGCGCGATTACGCCGCAGTTGCAAGCGGGCGAGACGGTGATCGTTTCCGCGCACGGCAATTCGCTGCGCGCGCTGGTCAAGCACCTGTCGGGTATTTCGGACGCGGACATCACCGGGCTGGAAATCCCGACCGGCCAGCCGATTGTGTACGAACTGGATGACAACCTGAGCGCGATCGAGCGCTATTACCTGGCGGAGCGTTGAAGTGACTGCTCCGATCCCCCCATTGGTCGCAATCGTCATGGGCAGCCAGTCCGACTGGGCGACCATGCAGGGCGCGGCCCACGCGCTGGAACAGCTGGGCGTGGCCACCGACGTGCGGATCGTTTCGGCGCATCGCACGCCCGAACGGCTGTTCGATTTCGCCAGAGGCGCGGCCGACGCGGGCTTCAAGGTGATCATCGCCGGAGCGGGCGGCGCGGCGCACCTGCCGGGTATGGTCGCATCGCTCACGCATCTGCCGGTGCTGGGCGTGCCGGTGCAATCGAAGGCGCTGTCCGGGCAGGACAGCCTGCTGTCGATCGTGCAGATGCCCGCCGGAATCCCGGTCGGCACGCTGGCGATCGGCGAGGCCGGGGCGACCAATGCCGGACTGCTTGCCGCCGCGATCCTGGCCACCAGCGATCCCGAGCTGGCCGAACGGCTGAAGGCATACCGCGCCGCGCAGACCGCGAGCGTGGCCGAGCGGCCGTCCTGAGGTGGCGATTCAAGCGCAATGATCCCCCCCGGCGAAACGATCGGCATCCTTGGCGGCGGCCAGCTGGGCCGGATGATGGCGATGGCGGCGGCGCAGCTGGGCTATCGCTGCCACGTCTATGCGCCCGAGGCCGATGCGATCGCGGCGGAAGTGTGCGGCGGGTTCACCAATGCAGCGTGGGACGATGCTGCGGCGCTGGCCCGGTTCGCGAGCGATTGCGCGGTCATCACTTACGAATTCGAGAATGTGCCGGTGGGTCCGCTGGCCGCGCTGGGGGGCGTAAGGCTGCAGCCCGGCCCGCGCGCGCTGAAAATCGCGCAGGACCGGCTGGCCGAGAAGGTGTTCGTGACCGATCTGGGCGGGCGCCCGGCCCCGTTCGCGGCGGTCGATTCCGCCGATGATCTGCGTGCCGCAATCGCCGCGATCGGGATGCCCGGCATCCTCAAGACCCGGCGCGACGGCTATGACGGCAAGGGCCAGTGGCGGATCAGGACGCCCGCCGATGCCGAAATGCTGGAATGCCATGATTTTGCCGCCCAGCCACTGATCTACGAAGGCTTCATCGATTTCCGCGCCGAGTTTTCGGTGCTGCTGTGCCGGGGTTCGGACGGCGACGTGCGGTTCTGGGATACCCCGGAAAATAGCCACGATGGCGGGATTCTGGCGCGATCGTCCGTGCCCGGATCGGCGCTGGTCCTGGGCGAGGTAGCCGAGGCCCGCGCGCTGGCGGCCAAGGTGGCCGAGGCGCTGGACTATGTCGGCGTGCTGACGCTGGAATTCTTCGCCACCGAAGCCGGCCCGGTGTTCAACGAGATGGCGCCGCGCGTCCACAATTCGGGGCACTGGACGATCGAAGGCGCGATCACCAGCCAGTTCGAAAATCACATCCGCGCCATCTGCGGGTTGCCGCTGGGCGCGACCGCGCTGGCGGCGCAGGGCGTGGTAATGGACAACCTGATCGGCGATGCCGCGCACGACTGGGCGGCGATCCTGTCCGACCCGGCCAACCACCTGCACCTGTACGGCAAGGCCGCCGCCCGCCCCGGGCGCAAGATGGGCCACGTGACGCGGCTGCTGCTTGCCTGATATCTACAAGCAATCCACAGGCTATGAACAGTCTGTGGGGCTCGTTCTGCCGCCGTTTATGACTCGCCTCGTCAGATAAGGCTTGCTCCGAAGGCCGTTCTTTGATTCTAAGAGTTTCAGCAATCTGAGGGACAAATGATTGAGCACCTGACATCGATTGTGGCCATCGATAAGCATGGTGCGATCGGTTGCAACAACCGTCTCCCTTGGTCGATCAAAAGCGATATGGCCTTCTTTCGGAAGACCACGATGGGCAACACCGTGATCATGGGACGAAAAACCTATGAATCCATCGGCGGATGTCTGAAAGGGCGAGCAAATCTTGTCCTGTCGCATAGCTATGGCCTGTTTTCCTCGACCCCAACGTGCACGCTGGTTAAC
>JANLUV010000314.1:0-3351 GCA_031363685.1 Alphaproteobacteria bacterium
GCGTGTAACCTCGGAAAAAAGAGACTCGACGCCCTTCGGGCTGTCTCTTTTTTCCGAGGTTACACGCTATCGAGCGAGTCGAAGGCTGAAGCCAGTATCCGACTGAAGTCGGAGGGGTTCCTCCCCGAGTGGGACCCTAAAGGCTCCTGCGCTATCGCCTCGGGGCATGACGCAAGCCCATTCCCCCGGCAGCCCCGACGACCACGGCATCGGCAATAACCCGGCCGCGCCGCCGGCTGCTGGCCACCTCCTGACGCTGGCCGTGATGGTACTCCTTACCGGGTCGCTGCTTACCGCCCAGTTCCATGCGATGGCCGCGCGCGGGCCGTGGTATGATGAATTCTACACGTTCTACGTCACCAGCCGCCAGTTCGGCTGGCCCGAGGCGCTGTCCAGCCACTGGCTGGCCGACAATCACCCGCCGCTGTTCTATGCGCTGTCCCGCGCGACCGACTGGCTGGGCGACACGATCGAGGCGCGCCGCCGGGTCAATCTGCTGGTGGAAATCGCCGCATTCGCCATCGCCGCGCTCGCATTGCGGCATGCCGGGCGCCGCCACCTGCTGCTGGCCGCCGGATTTCTGGCCTTTCTGGTCGCGCAAGGACCGGCGATCGTCTCGGCGGCGGAACTGCGCTCATACTTCGTCAGCTTCGCCGCCAGCGCGCTGACCGTCCTGCTGCTGACCACAGCGTGGCTCGATCGCCCGGCTGAGGGCAAGCGCCATCAGGCCGCACTGGTCGCGGCGCTGCTGATCGCGTTCAACACCCATATCGCCACCAGCCTGATCTGCGGGTCGATGCTGGCCATGTTCCTCGTCGCCGCACTGCTGCGCCGCGACTTTCCGCAAGCCCGCGCGTTGCTGTGGCCCGGGTTCCTTGCGGGCGGCGTTTTCGTCTCGATCACCGCCGCGCAGTTGCCGCTGTGGGAAGCCAACACCCGCGCGTTCTGGATCGCCCCCGGGTTCGGCCCGGCCCGATGGGCAATCGAGATGGCCGTGGTCCGCGCGATCACCGCGAACCTGCTGCTGACCGCGTGCGGCGCGCTCGGCCTGATGCTGCTGGCGGGAGAAACACTGCTGCGGCGGCGGACCGACCGGTCGCTGGAAGTCGCAGTGATCCTTGGCGCGGGCGCAGCGACGGCGCTGGCGCTGGCGCTGGCGATCCACCTCATGTGGCGCCCGTTCATCATCGAGCGGTATCTGACCGCGCTGCTGCCGGTGCTGGGCATGATGCTCAGCGTCGGCTGCGCGCGGGTGCTGCGGCTGGCCGGGCGGCTGGCAGGATCGGGCGCCAGGGCGGCGCTGCTGCTGGCGATTGCGGCGCTCAGCCTTGTCACGCTGGCCGACCACACCCGCGCCACCATCGCCAAGACCACCTGGGCGGGCGCCGCCACCGCGATCGCCGCCGAGGCCGCGCGGTGCCCGGACACCGCCGTCCACATCGCCCCCGCCCGCTGGAATGCCGACCTCGTGGCGCTGGCCCCGGCCGACAACGCCGCAGTGGTCCCGTTCGCCTATCGCACGATGGCCGCGCGCCATGGCTTCAGCATCGAACCGGCCAGCTCGCGGCGCGTGTCCGCCAGTTGCCCTACCCTGTTCTGGGCCGAGCAGGGCCGCCGCAACGTCTCCAGCGCCGCAGAAATCCTGCGCGACGTGCGGGCCGACGGATTTGCAGTACGAAAAATCAGCGTGCGGCACATCGGCGACGGCTGGATCGCGGCGGGCATATAGGCGCTTAACGGAAACGGGCCCGCCTTGCGGCGAGCCCCCTGAATTTGCCGAACCTCAACCCGTGATCAGGCTTCGGTCTTCTTCGGCGCCGCCTTCTTCTTGGCGGCCGGCTTGTCTTCGGCCTCGACGGCGCCAGAATCGGCCTCAGGTTCGGCAGCCTTTTTCTTCGGCGCCGCCTTCTTCACCGGCTTGTCCTCGGTGGCGACAACGTTTTCCGCCGGAGCAGCGTCTTCGGCAGCAGCCTTCTTGGCCGGGGCCTTCTTCTTGGCGGCCGGGGTGTGATCGTGCCCATGATCGTGCCCATGTTCGTGATCGTGGTTGCAGTCGGGGCCGTGAACATGCCCGCCGATCGCGCCTTCCTCGGCCTCGATCGCGGCCTGGAGTTCGTCCTTGGTCACTTCGCGGGTGGTGACTGCGGCCTTGTCGAACAGGAAGTCGACAACCTTGTCCTCATACAGCGGGGCGCGCAGCTGGGCGGCGGCCATCGGCTCGTTGCGGACATAGTCCATGAACCGCTGGCGCTCATCCGGGCTGTACTGCTGCGCCGCCTGCGTCAGCAGCATCGACATTTCCTGGCTGGTCACTTCCACGCCGTTGGCCTGGCCGATTTCCGACAGCAACAGCCCCAGACGCACGCGGCGCTCGGCGATCGCACGGTAGTCGCCCTTCTCGGCCTCGATTTCCGCGAGCGCGGCGACGGGGTCTTCCTCTTGGCGGGCTTCGTGCGTAAGCTGCTGCCAGATCTGGTCGAACTCGGCCTCGACCATCGACGGCGGCACGGCAAAGTCATGCCCGGCGGCCAGCGTATCCAGCAGCTGGCGCTTCATCTGGGTACGGGTCAGCCCGGCAGTTTCCTGCTCCAGCTGGCCGCGCAGCAACCCGCGCAGCTGTTCCAGGCTTTCGAGGCCCAGGTTCTTGGCGAAATCATCATCCAGCACGGTCTCACCGGCGATCTTCACCGCCTTGACGGTAATGTCGAAGGTGGCATCCTTGCCCGCCAGGTTCGCCGCCGGGTAATCGGCCGGGAACGTCACGGTGATCTGGCGCTCGTCACCCGCCTTGGCGCCGGTGAGCTGTTCTTCGAAGCCGGGGATAAAGCGGCCCGCGCCGATTTCCAGCGCGGCATCTTCGGCGGCGCCGCCATCGAACGGCGCGCCGTCCAGCTTGCCGAGGAAATCGATGATCAGCTGGTCGCCGGTTTCGGCAGCCTTGCCTTCGGGCGCATCGGTAAAGTTCCTGGCACCCGAGGCGATGCGGGTCACGGCCTCGTCAACCTGCTCGTCGGTCACGGGGACGACCAGCTTTTCCAGCGTCAGCCCGTCCAGCGCGGGCGCGGCGACGACCGGCAGCACTTCGAGGCTGATGGTCAGCTCGGCATCCTTGCCTTCCTCATAGCCTTCGCCCAGATCGACCTGCGGCTGCATCGCGGGGCGCAGCTGCTTATCAATCACCAGCTTGTCCATCGCCTCGCGCACCGACGCCTGCAGCGCTTCCTGGTGGAGCGCCGGGCCGTGCATTTTCTTGACGAGGTTGACCGGGACCTTGCCGGGGCGGAACCCGGGCATCCGCACCTGCGGGGCGATCTTCTTGACCTCACCCTCGATCCGGGCAGCGATATCCTT
>JANLUV010000324.1:0-7415 GCA_031363685.1 Alphaproteobacteria bacterium
CCCACCCCAACTCCAACTCCGACTCCAACTCCCACGCCAACGCCCACCCCCACCCCGGGCGCGGCGACCACGGCGTATTTCTCGCAAGCCGGAACGGTTACGGTCGTCGGCGGCAACAGGTCGGCCACGGCGTTCGGCGCCTCCGCACCGGCCGGCTTCGGCGCCAGCCGCAATCCGGGCTCGACCGCGATCGCCTCGTCGATCACCATCGGCACGCCGGGCGGCGTTATCACGCTCTCGCATGTCAGCACGATCACCGAGCAGACCTGGCTGGGCCAGGACCACGCGGTGATCTCGGGCTATAATGTCACGCAGAGCACCGATCCGGCGATCAATACGACTGCCGGGGTCGGCCACGTCCTCAACCTCGCGGTGACGAGCAACCTGACGTACACCGACTATGGCGCCTGGACGATCGACGCCAGTACGGTCGCTGCCACTCCGAAGTACGTCGGGGCCTATGCCGGCGGCAAGCCGGGCCAGCTCGCGACGGCTGCGGGCAGCGTCCCCGCGACGGGCACTGCGGTCTATAACGGCGGCGCGGCGGGGTATGTCTCCGTCACCGCCCCCGGGGCTATCGGGGCCGGCAAGGTTTCGCCGTGGTCGGGCGCGGCGCAGATGACCGCCAATTTCGCCGCGCACACGGTTACCGGTTCGGTCACGGGCATTCAGGCCTATGGGCTCGGCGGCGGCGGCGGCCCCACCATCGGCACGGTCAACGATATCACGCTGGCCGGGACGCTGAGCGGCTCTTCGCTCAGCGGGACCACCTCGGCCTTGGCGACCGCCAGCACCGCGTTCAACATCGCCGGCGCGACCGGGACGGTGGCCGGCGCGCTGTTCGGCCCGGTCGGACAGGAACTGGCCGGCACGTTCAACTTGCTCGGCGGCGCTAACGGCGCAACCGTGTTCGGCTCGTTCGGAACCAGCACCGCCAACGCCGTGCCGTGCGATCGCCGGCTCAAGTCGGCAATCCACCTCGTCGGTCGGCGCGCCGATGGGCTGAAGCTCTATTCATGGCACTACACGGGCAGCGCCCGCCGCTTCGTCGGCCCGATCGCGCAGGACCTGCTGGCCGATCCGCAGTTTGCCGATGCGGTGCTGACCGGCCCGGACGGCTTCCTGTGGGTCGATTTCGACAAGCTCGGCATGGTCTCCGACCAAGTGCCGGTGATGCGCCATGAGGGTGAACAGGCAATCGCACGGTTGCTGGCTGCAGCCTGAGCCACCGGCCGCGCGGGATCGTCACGTACAGTGCCAATTGATGCGCCCCCGGCGGCCCCACCTGCTGCGGTGGCGCCGGCCGAACCCGGCATTGCTGCAGGGGCTGAACCCGGCTTGGCCGCAAAAACCGAACCCGGCTATGCCGCGCAAATCGCCCGCGCCGAGCGGCTGATCGCGGCGGGATCGCCAGCCGAAGCGCGCGCCGTGCTGCTCCAGTTGGAAGCCGCTGGCCGCCACGACAGCCAGTTGCTGTTCCTGCTTGGCATGGCGGCGATGGCGCAGAACGACCATTCCGAGGCGATCCGCCGGTTTCGCGCGATTCTGGCGCGCGAGCCAACGGCGGTGCGGGTCCGGCTGGAACTGGCCCGGGCATTCTTCGCGGCGGGTGACTGGCGCAATGCCGAGCGCCAGTTCCGTTTTGCGCGGGCGGGCAACATCCCGGTGGTGGTGCAGCGCAAGGTCGATGGCTATCTCGTCCAGATCCGCCGACTGCGCACCTTTTCGTTCGGGTTTTCGGTTTCGGTGGCGCCCGATACCAACGTCAACGCCGGACCCAGTACGGATAACGTCACGCTTTACGGGCTGCCGTTCGAGCTGTCGCAGGATGCACGGGCCAGCAGCGGGGTTGGCATGGCGCTGGCTGTGCAGGCCGCGTGGACGCCGCGCCTGTCGCGCGACTGGCGCTGGGACTTCGCCGCCAGCGGTTATACCCGGCTTTATACCCGCGCCCGGTTCAGCGAGGCGGCGGTGGTGCTGGCCACCGGCCCGCATCTGGTGCGCGACCGGATCGACGCCAGCCTCCACGCCACCGCCACCCGGCGCTGGTATGCCGGCGATACGTATGCGCAAGGGCTGGGCGGGGCGGTGGATGCCACCTGGTACCTGACCGGGCGCACCGCGCTGACCGGCTCGGCCGAACTTTCGCAGGTCGATTACCCGCACTTTACCGCGCAAAGCGGGCCGGTGGCGAGGTTGGCGGTCGGCGTGTTGCGCTCGCTCACCCCCGCCAGCCTTGGGCGGGTCGGGCTGTCGTGGGGGCGCGAGGCGGCGGACGATCCGGCCTTCGCCAACCGCTCGATCGGGCTGGACGCGGGCTATGTGCGCGAATTCGGCGCCGGGATCACGGTCAACCTCGGGGCACGCGTTCGCCAGTCGCGCTATGATGTGGCGGTCGAGGCGTTCGGCGCCAAGCGGCGCGACGAACAATACGTGGTGCAGGGGGGGCTGGTGCTGCGGCGCCTGCAGGTCAAAGGGTTCGCGCCCAGCGTGACCGTGACCGAGACCTTCAATGACAGCAACATCACCCTGTATCGGTTTCGCCGCACACGGTTTGAATTCGGCCTGACGCGCAACTTCTGAAAGCGACGCGGAACTGTTGACGGGGCCGCGCAACTGTTGACGGGGCCGCCCGACCTCCGCCTCGCAGAGGGAGGAGTTCAGTGGTTCAATGTGAATCAAAGATACTTTACCCGTGATCCTCGCTTGCCAATCGCGGCGCTGGCACTAGGAGATATTGCCTTGGTTTTGCCGCATTCCCGTATCGGCAAGCCCGCAACCGCATCCCGGAACCCGTGCTGCAACCCGATCCCAACCCTGCCTCGCGAACGACCCGGCTGACGCGCTTCCAGCTGGTGGCGATCCTGCTGCTGTGTGTCGCCGCCGGATTGCCCGGCATTCTCGCGCGGTATCCGCAGATGACCGACTATCCGGCGCACCTGGCGCGCTGGTACATCATGATCGACCACGGCCAAACACCCGATCTGGCGCGCTATTATGCGTTCAAATGGGCGTGGGCGGGCAACCTTGGCGTCGATATCCTGATCCGGCCGTTTGCCGCGCTGTTCGGGCTGGAAACCGCCGGGCGGATCTTCGTGATCGTTATTCCGATGCTGGTTGCGGGCGGGCTGTTCGCGGTGGAATGGAGCTTGCGGCGGCGCATCGGCGTGGGTCCGCTGCTGGCGCTGGCGACGGTGTGGTCGCCCGCGCTGCTGATGGGGTTCCTCAATTTCGCACTGGCACTGGCCGCCGCGCTGTTTGCGTTCGCCTTGTGGATCAAAATGGCGGGCAGCCGCTACCGCGAACCGTTGTTCGTGCCGCTGGGGGTGTTGGTGTGGCTATGCCATCAGTCCGGCTGGGGCGTGCTGGGCGTGATGGTGTTCGGGTACGAATGGTCGCGCCGCCGCTCGTGGCGCGATTTCGGCCGCGCCGTGCTGGCCACCTGGCCGCTGTGGCTGCCGTTCCTGCCGACCGTGCTGGCCAGCCAGCAGGCCCACGGCTCGATGGATTACGGCCCGCGCCCGCTGTGGGTGAAGTGGGTGTTCTGGAAGGAAGCGCTGCGTGACCGCGTGCGCTATATCGATTACGCCACGACCATCCTGTTCTGCATTCTGCCGTTGATCGCGCTGCGCTATCGGCGGCTTGACGGACGGCTGGCCTGGGCCGGGCTGATCGCGTTGCTGCTGTCGCTGGTGGTGCCGCGCCATCTGGGCGGCGGCGACCTGGCCGACTTGCGCCTGATCGCGGTGGGGCTGATGCTGCTGGCGCTGGCGATCGACTGGCGCCCGGCGCGTACCGCCCAGTTGTGGGTGGCGCTGCTGCCGTTCGCGCTGCGGCTGGCGATCACTTCGGCGGTGTGGACGGTCCATTCGGCCAATGTCGGGCGGATGATGGGGGCGCTGGACCACATTCCGCGCGGAGCCAAGGTGGCGGTCGCGGTGCGCGAGGAAATCTCGCTGTGGGCGCAGCCGCTTTACGGCCACCTCGGCTGCTATGCCACCGTGCGGCGTGATGCGCTGGTCAACAGCCACTTCGCCATTCCGGGCGTCCACATGCTGACGCTGACCCCGCAGGCGTGGAAGTGGGTCGATCCATCGCAGCGGATCTATGCGGGGCCTGGGCGGGGGGTCGATCTCACCAAGTTCAGGCCGGCGCGCGATGCGCAATATCTGTGGTACTTCGGCCGGTACAAGCCGAGCAAGCTGCCCGATGGCGCGCGGGTGCTGTATCGTACCCGGCATTCGCTGCTGCTGCAGCTGGCACCGCCAGCCGCCGGGGCCGATGCGGAAGGTGCTGATGAGGCGGCAGACGGGGCGCCGGCCGCGCCCGGACCGCAGGTTCCCGGACCCCACGCCTAGCACTTCCACGGCCGGACTTGCCAATTGGCGGCTTCGTCGCTAACTGGACGCTACTCCCGACATCGGAGACCTGATGCCCCTCCCGGCCGGCCTTGCAGAAGACCACCGGGGCGGCGCTGTCCCCGTGGCGGAACTCACGTTGCAATTCTTCAAGGGAAGCGCCCGCAGACATGGCCAAATTCAATCCCGGCCAGTTTTTCAACGAGGTCAAGGCAGAAGCCCGTAAGGTCGTCTGGCCGACTCGTCAGGAAACGGTCACGACCGCGATCTTCGTCGCGATCATGATGTTCATTCTCGCGGTGTTCTTTCTCGGCGTCGATACGCTGTTCGGCGAAATCGTGCGCTGGCTGCTTTCGCTGGCCTGATGGCGCCCAGCCGGCAATTCACCGCCGGCCGTATTCAGTAGGGAACGATAAATAACGATGGCTCGCTGGTACATCATCCACGCCTATTCCGGGTTCGAGAACAAGGTGCGGGATTCGATCATATCCGAGGCGGAACGCCTGGGCCTGTCGCAGCTGGTCGAAGCGGTCGAAGTGCCGACCGAGACGATAACCGAGGTCAAGCGCGGCAAGAAGGTTCAGGTTGAGCGCAAGTTCATGCCGGGTTACGTGCTCGCCAAGCTGGGCCTGAGCGACGATGTCTATCACCTCGTCAAGAACACCCCGAAGGTGACCGGCTTCCTCGGCCTTAACGGCAAGCCGCAGGCGATCAGCGAACGTGAAGCCGCGCGCTACTTCGGCGCCCGCGATCAGGCCGCTGCCGCGCCGCGCCGCGAAATCTCGATCGATTACGAGATCGGCGATTCGGTCAAGGTCAACGCCGGCCCGTTCGCCAGCTTCAACGGCGTGGTGGAAGAACTCGACTTCGACAAGAGCCGCGTCAAGGTTTCGGTCTTGATCTTCGGCCGTGCAACGCCGGTCGAACTGGCGTTCGAGGAAGTCGAACTGGGCAAGTAAGGGCTGGCTGGTCAAGTAAGGGCGGCTGGCCGCTGCGCGGGATGCGCGCGGCCACTTCCTGTTAACCAAATGCCAAGGCGATCTGCCTAAGGCTTTCCCGAAAGGGAGCAGCCGTGGCCGACGTGACCTATTCTTCAGCAGCAGCTGGCGCTTCGCTCCGCCTCGGGCGGCTTGACGGGCTGCGCGGCGTGGCGGCGTGCGTGGTGGCATTTGCCTATCACCCGCAAGGCATGTTCACCGACGGCATATTCCAGAACGCCGGGCCGGTGCTGAACTGGTTTCATGCCTGGGGCTGGACCTTCGTCGACCTGTTCTTCCTGATTTCGGGTTACATTTTCGCCCACGTCTATCTTGGCGCCGACAAGCTCCGCTCGGCCGCCGATGTCGGCGAATTCGCGGTGGCGCGGTTCGCCCGGCTTTATCCGCTGCACCTGCTGATGCTGGTGGCGACCGCGCTGCTGTTCTGGGGCAAGCCCGAGAATACGCCGTTCGCGTTCCTCGGCCATCTGGTGATGATGCAGGCGTTCGTTCAGCCGGTTGCACATACGTTCGTCGGACCGGCGTGGTCGCTGTCGGTCGAGGTGGTGTGCTACGTGCTGTTCGCGCTTGGCGCGGCGGCGGGGCCGCGCGGGCTGCGGCTGGTGACGGGCCTCGCCATCGGCATCGCGCTGGTCGCGATCGTGCTGTTCGGCAACCCCGGCGGGCCGTGGGTAGGGGATAACCTGCCGCGCGCGCTGCTCGGGTTCTTTTTGGGGCAGGTGCTGTGGCGCTATCGCGCGCAACTGGCGCAGATCCCGTGGTACGTGCTGGGCGGGCTGATGGTCTACGGCCTGTGGTTCGATGCCGGGCAGGCCAGTCCGCTGATCCCGCTGTGCCTGGTGGCATGGCCCGCCGCGGTCCTGCTGGCGCTGCGCCTGCCGCTGCTCGACAGCAAGCCGATGCTGTGGCTGGGCGATCGCAGCTACGCGATCTACCTTATTCACCAGCCGCTGATCGAACTGGTGCTGAAGCACACCGGGCCGCTGTCGGGCGGCCTGTGGTTCATCGCCGGGGTCCACGTTGCGGTGATCGCCGCGACGCTGGTGCTGGCGGACCTGGCGCTGCGCTGGATCGAATATCCGGCCCGCCGCGCCATCCGCACCGCCTGGACGCGGCGCACCTTGCAGCCCGCCGCCGCCTGACCGCAGGCGCGGCGCCCAGTAAACCCTTTCCTTTTGCGCGGGTCTGCGCTAGGCGCGCGTCCTTCCCGGGGGAGCGATTCCTTCGTGGATTCCATGCGGGAGGGCGTTTTCGCCTGCTTGACCGCTTACTCTGCACCCCTGCTGACGCGGGGGTAACAGGAAGAAAGGAGGCCCTCCGTGGCCAAGAGAATTGTCGGTTATATCAAGCTGCAGGTTGCAGCCGGTGAAGCAAAGCCTGCTCCGCCGATCGGTCCGGCGCTGTGTCAGCGCGGCGTGAACATCATGGAATTCTGCAAGGCGTTCAATGCCGCCACGCAGGAACTTGAAAAGGGCATGCCGATCCCGACCGTAATCACGTATTACACGGACAAGTCGTTCACGTTCGTCACCAAGACCCCGCCGGCGTCGTACCTGATCAAGAAGGCCGCCGGCCTGAAGTCGGGTTCGAAGGAGCCGGGCAAGATTTCGGCCGGAACGATTCTGCGGTCGCAGTTGTCCGAAATCGCCCAGACCAAGATGGTCGATCTCAACGCCCACGATATCGAGGCGGCGACCAAGATCATCGAAGGTTCGGCCCGCGCAATGGGCCTTCAGGTCGTGGAGGGCTGATCACATGGCAAAGCAGAGCAAGAAGCAGAAGTCGCTGTTCGAAAAGCTGGGTGAAAACCAGAAGCTGTACGGCGTGAACGAGGCGATCCAGGCTCTCAAGGACCTGAAGACCACCAAGTTCGACGAATCGATCGAAGTCGCGCTGAACCTCGGTGTCGATCCGCGCCACGCCGACCAGATGGTCCGCGGCATGGTTACGCTGCCTTCGGGCACCGGCAAGGACGTCAAGGTTGCCGTGTTCGCGCGCGGTGACAAGGCCGAAGCGGCGCTTGCCGCCGGTGCCGACCGCGTCGGTGCGGAAGACCTGC
>JANLUV010000341.1:0-1861 GCA_031363685.1 Alphaproteobacteria bacterium
ATCATCAGCTCCGCCCGCGCCTTCCGCGCGTTGTGGAAGCGCGCCTATCACAAGGTTCCCGAGCTGCTCGGCGCGGTGGAGCAGGTTCGCCGCGCGTATGACCTTTCCGGCGGCAAGGGCGCGATCAACATCAATGTGCTGTGGGAAATGGGCGGTGCCCAGCAAGTGCTGGAAGGCGTGCTGGAAAAGACCACGGGCATGGTCGCCGGGGTGACCTGCGGTGCGGGGATGCCCTATCGCCTGTCGGAAATCGCCGCCCGGTTCAACGTCAGCTACCTGCCGATCATCAGCTCCGGCCGCGCCTTTCGTGCGCTGTGGAAGCGGGCCTATCACAAAGTGTCCGAACTGATGGCCGCGGTGGTCTATGAAGACCCGTGGCTGGCGGGCGGGCATAACGGCTTGTCCAACGCCG
Source organism: Alphaproteobacteria bacterium (assembly GCA_031363685.1). Classification (GTDB taxonomy): domain Bacteria; phylum Pseudomonadota; class Alphaproteobacteria; order Sphingomonadales; family Sphingomonadaceae; genus Novosphingobium. The sequence continues at coordinate 413 of JANLUV010000341.1, forward strand.
AATACCCGCTGCAGCCGGAAGATCCCTATCCCCGGGTCAAGGCGCTGCGCGACATCATGCGCGCCGAAGGCGTGGCGGATTCGGTGCCGATCGTGATGGCTGGCGGGGTGTGGTTCCTGCGCGAGTGGGACAACTGGATCGACAACCCGGAACTGGGTTCGATCGCGTTTCAGTTCGGCACCCGCCCGCTGCTCACTGAAGAAAGCCCGATCCCGCAGGGGTGGAAGGACCATCTGCGCACGCTCGATCCGGGTGACATCCTGTTGCACCGCTTTTCGCCGACCGGCTTCTATAGCTCGGCCGTGCGCAACCCGTTCCTGCGCAGCCTCGAGGCGCGTTCCGAGCGGCAGATCCCTTATTCCAAGGTCGCGGCGGGCGAGCATACCGTGCAGCTTGACGTTGGCGTGAAGGGCAAGAACTTCTGGGTTGCCCCGGCCGATCTTGGCCGCGCGCGGGCGTGGTTCGGCGCGGGCTTCACCGCGGCGCTGCGCACGCCGGACGATACCATCGTGTTCGTTGCCCCGGCCGAGCGCGAGGTGATCCGCAAGGACCAGGCTGACTGCATGGGCTGCCTGTCGCACTGCGGCTTCTCGTCGTGGAAGGATCATGACGATTATTCGACCGGCCGCCTCGCCGATCCGCGCAGCTTCTGCATCCAGAAGACCCTGCAGGACATCGCTCACGGCGGGCCGATCGACGAAAACCTGATGTTCGCGGGCCACACCGCCTATCGGTACAAGCAGGACCCGTTCTATTCCAACAACATCACACCGACGGTGAAGCAGTTGGTCGACCGGATACTGACCGGGGATTGAGCCACGTTTATACGGGACAAGACACCAGGTATCTGCATGATAAAGACAAGTGTCGGTGCGGTAAGCGCCAGCTTAGGTCAGTTTGCCTATCCCGATTGTTCGGGCTTCCCGGGCGATTGGTCGTATACGTGCGCAATTGTGCCGCCTACCGGTGGATCATTCACCCGAGGGTCAGAAACCCCGGCGCTTGACCACAGATCGCAGGGAGCCGTGTGACCGCATGTCCGTATTTGATCTGTTTTCTTTTTCATCATCCGACCTGGCCATCGATCTCGGCACGGCGAACACCGTCGTCTATGTGCGCAACAAGGGCGTGGTCCTGGCCGAGCCGTCGGTGGTGGCGATCCAGACGACCAACGGCATCGAAACCGTTCTGGCGGTGGGCGACGACGCCAAGCTGATGCTGGGCAAGACACCCGATAACATCAAGACCGTGCGGCCGCTGCGCAACGGCGTGATCTCGGACCTTGAAGTATCCGAGCAGATGCTGAAGCACTTCATCCGCAAGGCGCAGGGGCAGCGCGGGCGGATGCGGGGCAGGCCCGAAATCGTGATTTGCGTGCCATCGGGTTCAACCCAGGTCGAACGACGGGCGATCCGCGATGCGGCGTCCAACGCCGGGGCGCGCAAGGTC
>JANLUV010000343.1:0-2018 GCA_031363685.1 Alphaproteobacteria bacterium
AGGAAGTGGTCAACCTCACGGTGCCATTCCCGCACCCCCGTGATGTCTCCGAGCTGCCATTCACCAAGGAATTCCGCGAACTCGAACACGACCTCTCTCAGAAGCTTCTGTAGGTGATCGGCGGCGGGCATTCAAGCCTGCGCCGGGCGATATTGCCACCTGAAAGGACAGCACCATCATGCGGTACAAGTTGCTGGGAAAAAGCGGCCTGCGGGTCTCCGAGATATGTCTGGGCGCGATGGGCTTCGGCGAAGAATTGGGCTGGGGCTCGGACAAGGAGCATAGCCACGAGGCCTTCGACGCCTTCGTCGAGGCCGGCGGCAACTTTATCGATACGGCCAATGTCTATACCCGCGGCACCAGCGAGAAGTACCTCGGCGAATTCGTGGCTGGCGCGCGCGACCGTTTTGTGCTTGCCACCAAATACACCATCGGCGGCGGCAGCGACGACCCGAACGAGAGCGGCAATCACCGCAAGAACATGCGCCAGTCCCTTGAGGCGAGCCTGAAGCGCCTGAACACCGACTACATAGACCTCTACTGGCTGCACATCTGGGACTTCCTGACTCCCGAAGAGGAGGTCATGCGCGCGCTGGACGACCTGGTGCGCAGCGGCAAGATCCTGTACATCGGCATCTCGGACACCCCGGCCTGGATCGTGGCGCGCGCCAATACGCTGGCCGAGTTGCGCGGCTGGACCAGCTTCGCCGCGCTGCAGATCGAATACAGCCTGATCGAGCGCACGCCGGAGCGCGAACTGCTGCCGATGGCGCACGCGCTGGACCTTGCTGTGACCCCTTGGGGGCCCTTGGGAACGGGCGTGCTTTCGGGCAAGTTCAGCCGCGGACGGGGCGCCGAAGCCCAGGGCAAACGCCCGATCAACGAGGGGCGCCTAAACGAGCGCACGCTGCGCATCGCTCGCGAAGTCGGGACGATCGCGCTCGAATGCGGCCGTTCCAGTGCCCAGGTCGCGATCAACTGGCTGCGTCAGCAACCCGGCTTGATTATTCCGATCGTGGGCGCGCGCACCGCAACCCAGGCCAAGGACAGCCTGGCCTGCCTCGAATTCTCGCTGAGCGAGGAACAGATGCGTCGGCTGGACGAGGTCAGCGCGATCGACCTGGGCTTCCCCTACAACTTCTACCAGGACCGAGGGCGCCAGCTGGCGCTCGGCAACGCGGGCCCGCTGATCGATAACCACCGCAAGGCTTAACCACCGCGGTCACGGCCTTGGAAAACGCGCGCGCCGTTCCACGTCATCGATCCAGCATCCGCCGGCGGCCATCGGCGCGAACAACGATGCGGCGTTGAAGGATTGCCCACAGCAAATCCGTGCGCGACTCAACACGGGCCATTTCTTCCCAAAATACAAATCACCCACCGCATGACATTGTCCGACATCAGTTCGATTGCAATCTCCGTATCCGTGGCACTCATCATGTTGATGAGCGGCATGCTGTTCAACCCGGCGGCGTTCCGCCGCCAGTTCAACCGCAAAACGTTGACAGAATTCGCCAACCTGGCGACCGCCAATTACCTCGTCATACCACTCATCGTGCTCGGCGGGCTGTGGCTGGCGCCACTCGATCCGATGTCCAAACTGGCGCTGCTCACGCTGGCGATGCTGCCCTGTGCGCCGATGATCCCGGCGCTGGCGGTGTTTTGTGATGAATCGCCGGACTGGGCATTATTCGTCCTGTTCGCCATGTCGCTGCTGAATATCGCAATGGTTCCGATATTGATGACTGTGCTCAGGCTACCGTGGCTGGCCGGCGAAGCGGCGAAGCTGCATGGCGGCGAGTCACTGGCGATCACCAAATTCATGCTCTCCACCTATGGCCCGATGGCGCTTGGTCTTTCGCTGCGCTATATTGCGCCGCGCCACCTGCAGACCTGCATCGACGTGCTGCGCAGGTTCATATCGAAATTGCTGCTGGCGTCGTTCGTGCTGTATATGGTGGCGAATTACCAAGACCTGTTGAATCTCGGCTGGATGGATCTGCTGGCGCTGGCGCTGC
>JANLUV010000382.1:0-2060 GCA_031363685.1 Alphaproteobacteria bacterium
CGAAACCCGCCGCGCGCTGGGCGTCGAAGATGCGCTGGCCGAAATCCCGCATCTGACCGAAGCGATGCTGGTCACGCTGGGCAAGGCCGGGATCAAGACGCTCGACGACCTGGCCGATCTTGCCACCGACGAACTCATCGCCAAAAAGCGCCCCGAACAGCGCCGCCGCGATAACGCCGCCGGGGCGCCGCCGCGCCGCGAGCGTTCGGAACGCACCGAGGACAAGGGCGGCGTGCTGGGCGAATATGGCCTGAGCGAAGAGCATGGCAACGAGATCATCATGGCCGCACGCGCCCACTGGTTCGATGACGAACCGGCAACCGAGGAGGCCGCCAATGCGGAATCCTCGCAATGAGCGCCTAAGCTCCGACAGCATTGGCGAAGGACCGGAAAGGAAATGCATCCTTTCCGGTGAGCACGGCGCACGTGACGCGCTGGTGCGGCTGGCGATCTCTCCCGACGGAGACGTGTTGCCGGACGTGCTGGCGCGCGCACCGGGCCGCGGTGCATGGATCGGCGTTTCCCGGGCGGACCTTGAAATCGCGCTCGCCAAGGGCAAACTAAAGGGAGCGCTGGCGCGCGCCTTCAAGGGAGCCCCTTTGAATATCGCGCCGGACCTTCCCGACCGGATCGAGGCGGCCTTGCTGCGGGCCTTTACCGACCGGCTCGGGCTGGAACTGCGCGCGGGCAAGCTGCTGCTCGGATCGGACCGCATTGCTGAGAATGCGCGCGGCGGGAACGTGCGCTGGCTGGCCCACGCGGCCGACGCCCGCGACGACGGCTCGCGCAAGCTGGATCAGGCCTGGCGGGTCGGCGAAGCGGCGGAAGGCACCGGCAAGGCCGGAGTGCGCTTGCCACTGGACCGCGCGGCTTTGTCTGTGGCATTGGGCCGCGATAACGTCGTCCATCTGGCGCTGACTGATTCCGCGGCGGCCGAACGGCTTGATGCGGTGCTGCGGCGCCTGCTCAATTACCTGGGCCGGCCGGAGTCTGAATGCCCCGAGGCAGGCCGCCCCGAAGCGGACCGCCCCGAGGCTGGCTTCAGCGCGGCCGGACAAGATGACACGAGCGAGCGGACGGCTTTGGCCACTCCGTCTGCCCAAGTGCTGTGAACAGCGACGACGCATTGATACGAAGGACTGTTTGGAACTTATGAGCGAGACCGACAACAAACCGACGCTGGGCAGGAAGCCGCTGGGGCTGAAGCGCTCGGTCGAAGCGGGCGAGGTCAAGCAGACCTTCAGCCACGGCCGCACCAACAAGGTGGTGGTCGAGGTGAAGCGCCGCAAGCTGATCGGCAGGCCGGGCGAGGCGGCGCAGGCCGCCCCCGAAGCCGCGCCGGCAGCTCCGGTCCCGGAGCCGGTTGCCGCGCCGGTCGCCGCTCCGCGTCCGGTCGCGCCGCCGCCTTCGGCCAGCCGCGAAACCCGGCAGGAATTGCAGGCCCGCCTGCTGCGCGAGGCTGGAGAAGCCCGCATGAACGCGCTTGAGGCGGCCAGCCACCGCGAGCAGGAAGAACGCCTGCGCGCCATGGAAGAAACGCGCCTCAAGGCCGAGGAAATCCGCAATCCCACCGCTGCTGCGCCGGTTGCCACGCCTGCGCCCGTGGTTGCCGAAGCTCCGGTTGCACCTGCCGCGGAAGTGAATTCGGACAGTTCGGCGCCGGTTGCCTCGGCGGCCGCAGCGACGACTGTTGCCGAGCTGGCCGCCGAAGCCGCGCCTGCCGCAGGTGCCGCCCCGGCACCGGCCGCATCGCCGCCGGCGCGCCGGTTCACCCCGGTTGCCTCGGCCGCGCCCAAGCGCCCGGAACCCGCCGCCGCCAAGAAGCCAGCCCATGCCCGTGACAAGGCCGGCGCCGCCGATCGCCGCCAGTCGGGCAAGCTCACCGTCACCCGTGCGCTCAACGAGGACGAGGGCGCCCGCGCCCGCAGTCTTGCCGCGCTCAAACGTGCGCGCGAAAAGGAAAAGCGCGCCCACTTTGCCGGGCAGCAGCACCAGCGCGAAAAGCAGGTCCGTGACGTGATCGTCCCCGAATCGATCACCGTGCAGGAACTGGCCAACCG
>JANLUV010000400.1:0-2045 GCA_031363685.1 Alphaproteobacteria bacterium
CCAGGTCGACATCCCCGGCGGCGCCGCGATGAGCGGGCTGGCCGATGCGGTAAAGCTGCTGGAAGGCGTCGCCGGGATCGCGGTGGTCCGCTTCAGTTCGGCCGACGTGGTACGCCATCCGATCGTCGGGCGGATCGTGGAGGCTTACGAGGGCAAGGATAGTTAGCGCGACGCCGCTTGCTGTCGTCATCGCCACAAACGCGGAGACCCAGATCAACGGCTGCAACCGGGTTCCCGCGTTTGCGGGGATGACGAGGCAATATTAAGGACTTACAAACACCCATGCTCGCCCTCGAAATCGATATCGAAGCCCCGTGGCCGGAGATGAGCGCGGGTGGCACCGATTGGGCCGACCTGGCCGAAGCCGCCGCCGAGGCGGTGATGGAAGTGGCGCCGGAACTGGATAATCCGCGCCTGTCCGCCAGCGTGCTGTTCACCGGCGATGCCGAGGTTCACGCGCTCAACCGCGAATGGCGGGCCAAGGACAAGCCGACCAACGTGCTGTCCTTCCCGATGATGACGCGGGCCGACCTGCTCGCGCTGCCGCATGACGGCGCCCCGGAGCTGCTCGGCGATCTGGCGCTGGCGTGCGAGACCTGCACCCGCGAGGCGCAGGACAAGGGCGTTTCGCTGGCGGATCATGCCGCGCACCTGCTGGTCCACGGGCTGCTGCACCTGGCAGGGCACGACCATGAAACATCGCCCGAAGCTGCCACCGCGATGGAGGCACTGGAGATAAAGGCGCTTGCACGCATGGGCATCGCGGACCCATATGGCGCCTAGGGTAGCGGGCATGTGGCCCGGTTCAGGAGCAAGTGAAGGCGATGGCCGAGATTGGCGGCAATGGGGGCCGCAATGGCGACTCCGGCAATGGCGACGGGGACAGTAGCAGGCGCAGCGTCTGGAAGAGCATCAGGCGCTTCTTCGATGGCGACCACGACCAGAGCCTGCGGGCGCAGCTTGAGGAAGTGATCGACGAGCATGAGGACGGGCCGGGCCACGGCCCCGCCGGAGATCTTTCCCCGCTGGAGCGGCAGATGCTCCGCAATCTGCTCCATTTCAGCGAGAACGACGCCGATGACGTGGCCATCCCGCGCGGCGAGATCATCGCCATCCCGGCCGCCGCCACATGGGAGGAGATGATCGCGATGTTCGCCGAGCATGGCCACAGCCGGATGCCCGTCTACGCCGATACGCTCGATGAGATCCGCGGCATGATGCACATCAAGGACGTGTTCCCGTTCCTTGCCACCGGCAAGGCCCCGCCGCGCGACTGGACCGTGCTGATGCGCCAGCCGCTGTTCGTGCCGCAGGCGCGCGGCGCGCTCGACGTGCTGGCCGATATGCGCGCCAGCCGGGTTCACCTGGCGGTGGTGGTCGATGAATATTCCGGCACCGACGGGATCATCACGATCGAGGACCTGGTCGAGGAGATCGTCGGCGAAATCGAGGATGAGCATGACGATGCGCCGACCGTGCTGATCGTCCCGCTGGAAAACGGCATGTGGGAAGCAGACGCACGGGCCGAACTGGAAGATATCGGCGAACGGGTTGATCCCCGCCTCGCCGAGGTGGAGGTGGATGTCGACACGCTGGGCGGCCTGGCGTTCCTGCTGGCCGGTCAGGTTCCGGCGGTCGGCGCGATCCTTGTGCACGAGAGTGGCTGGAAACTTGAAGTAACAGCCGGTAACGAACGCCATGTGACCCGGCTGCGACTGCACCCGCCGGCCGATTCGCCGAATGCCTGAGTAGATCGCCTTGCCCATGCGCCGCCTGCCGCCCCTTCGCGCGCTTGAAGCGTTCGTGCGTGTCGTTCGTCTTGGTTCGGCCAAGGCGGCGGCCAACGAGCTTGGACTGAGCCCGTCGGCACTATCGCGGCGAATCCAGGCGCTCGAGGACTTCACCGGCAAAAAGCTGTTCCAGCGCCAGCACCCGGCCGGTATCGACCTGGCTTTCCACCGCCTCGGTCAGTTCCTCCAGCTTTGGGCTGACCGCGTCATAGAACGCCTGGCCGTCCTCGGTCAGTTTCATCGCCTGGTGCTGGC
>JANLUV010000461.1:0-2439 GCA_031363685.1 Alphaproteobacteria bacterium
GAGGCCTTTCGGGATCGTATCACCAGCCGCTTGGACGGGAGGGGGGTCTCGGCGGTGACATAGCCTCAATGCTCTGCCCCCGGCCCGGTTCCCGCCCGGTGCGATTTTTTTGCAATTTTTTTGGTGCGGAAATGCGACCCATCTACCCCCGCGCACGGCTTGCCGCGCCCGCGCCCGACGCAGCGCTTCGCGACTCGACCTCAGCCCGCCCCCGTGGTAAACATTTCCTTTCATGGGAAACTATCGGGTCCGCGCTGCGGCTGCCGATGACCCCGAGGGGAACGAACATGACCGTCCTGCCTGTGCTCGTGGTCGAGGACAGTTTCCTTGTCGCTGCATCGCTGGAGGACGCCCTGCGCCGGGCGGGCCATCGAGTGATGCTGGCAAGTTCGCTCGCCGAGGCGGATGCCGTCATGGCCGATACCAACTTCCTCGCCGCGTTGCTCGATTACATGCTGCCCGATGGCGACAGTCTGTCGCTTGCCCGGCAATTGCATGCGGTCGGCTGCAAGGTCGCCGTGGTCTCCGGGGCGGATCCCGATCTGGTGCCGCTCGATCCTGCGATCGCCGCGCGCTTCGCCAAGCCGATGGATGACCGGGTGCTGGTCGAATGGGTCGCCTCCATTGCCGCCCCTTCGGCCTGACCCGCCGCCGCGAGCATGCGCCACGGTTGCCAGCATCGCCATTGATCCAGCACAAAAGTTTCCGTCCGGGAACTTTGGCCGCGAACAACCGTTCGGCGCGTGTAGTATAATGTCGGAAGGGGTCTAGATGTCGCTTGGCACTCAGGTTGCCGCTCAGTTGCCTTACCTGCGCCGCTACGCCCGCGCGTTGACCGGGTCGCAGTCGGCCGGGGATGCTTTTGTCCGGGCCACGCTTGAAGCCGCGTTGTCGGACCATTCGCTCCAGCTAAGCCTGTCCGGCGGACGCGTGCCGCTGTATCACGCATTCACCAAGATGTGGTCGCGCGCCTGTCTCGATATCGCCGATCCCAGGCCCGCGTCCGGCGCACCCGAGGGCGCCGCACAGGCAAAGCTGGCCGCGATCACGCCGCTCAACCGGCAGGCGTTGTTGCTGACCACGCTCGAAGACTTTTCGATCGATGATGCGGCGCGGATCATGGATCTGCAGGCCGCGCAGGTCGATCGCCTGATCCAGGAAGCCATCGCCGAGATCGACCGCGAATCGACCACCAATGTCCTCATCATCGAGGACGAGCCGTTGATCTCGATGCAGCTCGAAGATCTGGTGCGGTCGCTCGGCCATGACATCTGCGGCACCGCCGCCACCCGCACCCAGGCCCAGCAGGTCGCCGCCGAACACCGCCCCGGGCTGGTGCTGGCCGATATCCAGCTGGCCGACGGCAGCTCGGGCCTCGATGCGGTGGATGACATCCTGGCGATCGGCGAAGTCCCGGTAATCTTCATCACCGCCTATCCGGAACGCCTGCTGACCGGCAGCCGGCCGGAACCGACTTACCTCATCACCAAGCCGTTCCAGGACTCGACCGTGCGCGCGGCGATCAGCCAAGCCTTGTTCTTCAATTCGAGCAAGGCGCTGCCCTGAGCGCAAGCGCGGTTCCTGCCGTTGCTGTTGCGGCACCCTGCTTCGCTTCAGTCGCTCGATGGCCCGCTTTTTGCCGGCCCGCTTTTTGCCGGCCCGTCGTTCTGGGCACGGATCTGGAACGCGGCTGGCGCGCGCACCGGCACGATCAGCGTGCAGCGCACCCCATCCGTGTCGAACCGCAAATCGACCGGATTGCGCAGTTCATGCGCGACGATCTTCTCGATCAGCTCGGTGCCGAACCCGCGGCGGCGTTGTTCGGGCACGGACGGGCCGCCATGTTCGCTCCATTCAACCCGGGCGAGCTGGTCGGTAATCATTTCCCAGTAAATCTCGACATGGCCCCTCGCCTGGCTGAGCGCGCCGTATTTCGCCGCATTGGTCGCCAGTTCGTGGATCGCCAACCCCAGCGATAGCGCGTCGTTCGGTGCCAGTTCGACGTGGGGACCGCGCACCGTCACCGCGCGGTCGGTGTCCTGCGCATAGGGCGCAAGCTCCGCCGCGATCAACGCCTCGATCGGGGTGGTGCCCCATTCGGACTGGGTCAGCAGATCATGCGTGGCCGACAGGGCACGGACCCGGCCGATCAGACCCGTGACGAATTCGTCGATGTTGTCAGTCCGCCGCCGCGTCAGCGCGACGATCGACAGCACATTGGCCAGCGTGTTCTTGACCCGGTGGTTAAGCTCGCGGGTCAGCGAAGTGCGGATCGCTGCCTGTTCCTCGAACCACGCCAGCGCAGCGCGGTCTTCCAGCGCCTGCCGGGTCAGCAAGCCGGCCACCACCAGCAGCAGCGCCGCGACCAGCATCCCGAACAGCAGCGTCAGCAGCGACAGATTGGACAGCGTCGCCGCAGCAGGCGGGGTGATCGCCAGC
>JANLUV010000533.1:0-2162 GCA_031363685.1 Alphaproteobacteria bacterium
ACAGCACCGCGCGCCGCGTCAGGCCATAATGGGCCAGGACCGGGTCGAGCTCTGCCAGCTCCTTGCCGCTGCGGGTGAAAAGCGCAAGGTCCGGCCGGTCCCGCGCGAACGATTGTCCTGCGGTGAGGAACGCGATCCGCCGGGCGATCCCCGCCGCGCCATCGACGAACCGCACCCCCGGGCCGAACGCGGCGGCCAGTTCATCGGCGATCAGCGGAAAGTGGGTGCAGGCCAGCACCACCGTGTCGATCCGCTCTCCGCCCGGCTGGCGGCGCAGGCCGTGCGCGGCGCGGGCGTAAACCGCCGGGTCGACCGGCCGCCCGCGCAGTTTGGCCTCGGCCGCCATGACCAGTTCGGGCGCGCCATGGCGCAGCAGCAGCTTGTCCGCCGCGAATTCGGCCTCGAGCTGGTCGACATAGGCCTGGCGGATCGTGGCAGCGGTGCCGAGCAGGCCGATCACCCCGGTTCGGGTCAGCGCCGCCGCCGGCTTGATCGCCGGGACGGTGCCGACGATCGGCACTTCCAGCACTTCGCGCACCGAGGCGAGCGCGATTGTCGAGGCGGTGTTGCAGGCGATGCACACCAGGCGGGGGTGGAACCGTTCGGTCATCCGGCCGAGCAGTCCGGCGACCCGCGCGGCGATCTGCGCCTCGGTCTTGTCGCCATAGGGCAGACCGGCATTGTCCGCCGCGTAGATGACCGGCGCATCGGGCAGCAGTCGGCGCAGTTCCGCCAGCACCGACAGCCCGCCGCCGCCCGAATCGAACAGCAGCACCGGTGCGGCCGGGCTGGCGGCGGGATCGGGGGCTGGGCGGGCCGATCCGGCTGCCTGAGTGGTTACCTGTTCCGTATTTTCGCTCGTCTGGCCCATATCGGGGGCATCCCTATTTTTTCTCTGCGCGAATGCAAGGACTGCGGATAAAGGAGCCCCGGAAGTGGGTCTGAGACCTGGGGGATTTCGATGAGCGCCAGCATGTTGCTGCAAACCCTTCTGGCAGGTTACCTGCTGGGTTCAATTCCCTTTGGCCTGATCCTGACGCGGTTGAGCGGCGCGGGCGATTTGCGCGCGATCGGTTCGGGCAACATCGGCGCCACCAACGTGCTGCGCACCGGGCGCAAGGGGCTGGCTGCGGCCACGCTGCTGCTCGATCTGGGCAAGGGTGCGGGCGCGGTGTGGCTGGCGCGTCAGTTGCCGGGCGGCGAAGTGCCGTTCATGGCCGCGCTGGGCGGGTTTGCGGCGGTGATCGGGCACTGTTTCCCGGTGTGGCTGAAGTTTCGCGGGGGCAAGGGTGTGGCCACGCTGATGGGCGTATCGCTGGGGCTCGGCTGGCCGATCGGGCTGACTTACGCGGCGGTCTGGCTGGGCGTGCTGGCGCTGACCCGCACGTCCTCGCTGGGCGGGATGTGCGCGGCGGCGGCCGCGCCGTTTGCCGCGCTGGCGTTCGGCTATGGTGATTATGCGCCGGTGCTGGCGGTGTTGAGCGCGCTGGTGCTGTGGCTGCACCGCGCCAATATCGCCCGGCTGCGCGCCGGCACCGAACCAAAAGTTGGCAGGAAATCGTGAGCGGGGGCCAACCTGCCGACGCTGGGCCTGCCGACGCTGGCCCTGCCGACGCTGGCCTTGCCGGGGCGTTGACGCAGGACGAGGCGTTCGCGCGTATCCGCCTGCTGCGCTCGCCCAATATCGGCCCGGTCAGTTATGGCCAGTTGCTGCTCCGGTTCGGCACGGCCGGCGCGGCGCTGGCGGCGCTGCCCGATCTGGCCGGACCCAGAAATGGCAAGGGCGGCGGGGCTGCCTATCGCCCGGCGCCCGAAGCGCGGATCGAGGCCGAAATAGCCGCTGTGCGCCGTACCGGGGCGCGATACCTGTTTCACGATTCGCCGGATTATCCGCCGCTGCTGGCGCAGGCCGATGGCGCCCCGCCGATCCTGACCATGCGGGGCGATCCCGCATTGGCGCGGCGCCCGGCGGTGGCCGTGGTCGGCGCCCGCAACGCCTCGGCGGCGGCGGTCAAGCTGTCCCGCATGTTCGGCGCGGCGCTTGCGGAAGCGGGGTACGTGGTCGTCTCGGGGCTGGCGCGGGGGATCGACGGGGCCGCGCATCTGGGCGCGCTGGCGGGAGGCGCGAATGGCGGCGGCACGATCGGTGTGATCGCCAGCGG
>JANLUV010000018.1:0-7836 GCA_031363685.1 Alphaproteobacteria bacterium
AGGCGCTGCATCGGCCGCGCGCCCATCAGCGGGTCGAAGCCCTTCTTGGCCAGGTGCGCGCGCAACTTGTCGGTGAAGGTGACTTCGACCTTCTTCTCGGCCAGCTGGGCTTCGAGCTCGAGCAGGAACTTGTCGACCACGCGCATGATGATCTCTTCGTCCAGAGCGCGGAAGCTGATCGTGGCGTCCAGGCGGTTGCGGAACTCGGGCGTGAACAGGCGTTTCAGATCGGCCATCTCGTCGCCCTGCTCGCGCTTGTTGGTGAAGCCGATGACCGACTTGTTCATCGTCTCCGCGCCGGCATTGGTGGTCATGATGATCACGATGTTGCGGAAGTCGGCCTTGCGCCCGTTGTTGTCGGTCAGCGTGCCATGGTCCATCACCTGCAGCAGGATGTTGAACAGGTCGGGGTGGGCCTTCTCGATCTCGTCAAGCAGCAGCACGCAATGCGGCTGCTGGTCGATCGCGTCGGTCAGCAGCCCGCCCTGGTCGAACCCGACATAGCCCGGCGGGGCGCCGATCAGGCGGCTGATCGAATGCCGCTCCATGTATTCGGACATGTCGAAGCGGACCAGCGGGATCCCCATGATCTCGGCCAGCTGGCGGCTGACCTCGGTCTTGCCGACGCCGGTCGGGCCGGAGAACAGGAACGAGCCGATCGGCTTGTCCGGATCGCGCAGCCCCGCGCGGGACAGCTTCATTGCGGTCGACAGCAGCTCGATCGCCTTGTCCTGCCCGAATACCACCCGCTTCAGGTCGCGCGCCAGATGCTCCAGCACCCGTTTGTCGTCCTTCGACACGGACTTGGCCGGGATGCGCGCCATCGTCGCGATGACCTGTTCGATTTCGCGCGCGGTGATGATCTTCTTGCGCTTCGACGGCGGCAGCAGCATCTGCATCGCACCCACTTCGTCGATCACGTCGATCGCCTTGTCGGGCAGCTTGCGGTCATTGATATAACGCGCCGAAAGTTCGACGGCGGTCTTGATCGCCTCGGGGGTGTACTTGACCTTGTGGTGTTCCTCGAACGCGGTACGCAGGCCTTTGAGGATCTTGATGGTATCCTCGATGGTCGGCTCGTTCACATCGATCTTCTGGAACCGGCGCAGCAGCGCGCGGTCCTTTTCGAAGTGGTTGCGGAATTCCTTGTAAGTGGTCGAACCGATGCAGCGGATCGACCCGCTGGACAGCGCGGGTTTGAGCAGGTTCGACGCATCCATCGCGCCGCCGCTGGTTGCGCCGGCGCCGATCACGGTGTGGATCTCGTCGATGAACAGCACCGCGTGCGGCATCTTTTCAAGTTCCGAGACGACCTGCTTGAGCCGCTCCTCGAAGTCACCACGATAGCGGGTGCCAGCCAGCAGCGAACCCATGTCGAGCGAATAGATCACCGCCTCGGTCAGCACTTCGGGCACATCGCCCTCGACGATCTTGCGCGCCAGGCCCTCGGCGATGGCGGTCTTGCCGACCCCCGGATCGCCGACGTAAAGCGGGTTGTTCTTGGACCGGCGGCACAGGATCTGGATCGTCCGGTCCACTTCGGGGCCGCGCCCGATCAGCGGGTCGATCTTGCCGGCCAGCGCCTTCTCGTTAAGGTTGACGCAGAACTGGTCGAGCGCCGAATCCTTCTTGCTGGCCGCCTTGGGATCGGATTTTTCCTCGGGCGCGGGCTGCACTTCCTCGTTGCCCTTGGGCGACCGGTCCTCGATCCGCTTGCCGCCTTTGCCGATGCCGTGGCTGATGAAGCTGACGGCGTCGAGCCGGCTCATGTCCTGCTGCTGGAGGAAGTAGACCGCGTAGGAATCGCGCTCGGAAAACAGCGCCACCAGCACGTTGGCGCCGGTTACCGTGTCCTTGCCCGATGACTGCACATGCAGGATCGCGCGCTGGATTACCCGCTGGAAGCCTGCCGTCGGGGCCGGATCGCCCTTTTCGGTGGTCTTGAGCGACTGGTATTCCTGATCGAGGTACTGCTTCACCACTTCCGACAGGTCGCCCAGATCGACGCCGCAGGCGGTCATCACCTGCGCTGCGTCGACGTCGTCGATGAGCGCCAGCAACAGATGCTCCAGCGTGGCATACTCGTGGCTGCGCTCCGCAGCGTTGGCGAGAGCCGCGTGCAGCGTCTTTTCAAGGCTCTGGGCGAAACTGGGCATCTGCATGACTTTCAAACGCGCAGGGTGCGCTGGGGAGAATCCCTGCGGATCCACAGGGTAGGACGGCAGCATCGATAAACAATGAACTACACGAAACCGAACCGAACCGCCCGATCACAGAATTATGGGCCACAACATTATGTAGGAAGCCGCCGCGCGATTGGGAGGGGCGGCGCTGCATCAGGAACCGGACGTTTCGCTACGTGGCTTGAAGAACGCTTCGGCGGCGAGCCGGTGCGCGTCGACCTTGTCGCGCTGGGCCTTAACCCGGGCGATCTCCGCCTCCAGCTGCGCAATGCGCGCGGCAAGCTCGCCTTGCGAATAGCTGTCGAGGCTTTCGCCGGCCAGAAGGCTCGCGGTATCACCGCGGCGCACAGGACGTTCTTCGTCTTCCACTGCAACGCAACATTGGACGCGTTGCGCTTCGTGTCAACGCCCTGCATAGAACAGCCGCGGCCGCGTGTCGGGATTGCAACAGGAATCACCATGGCGTCTGAGTTGCCCGCATCGATGAATGCGATTGGATTTGACGAACCCGGCGGCCCGGAAGTGCTGCGGCCAAAGCTCATTCCGGTGCCGCGCCCGGGCCCCGGCGAAGTGCTGGTCAAAGTGGCTTACGCCGGGGTCAACCGGCCCGATATCATCCAGCGGCGGGGCCTGTATCCGCCGCCGCCCGGCGCCTCGCCGATCCCGGGGCTCGAAATTTCCGGCAGCGTCGCCGCGCGCGGCGCAGGGGTGTTGTCGCTGCTGCCCGGCGCGCGGGTCTGCGCGCTCGTTGCGGGGGGCGGCTATGCCGAATATTGCCTCGCCCGCGCCGAGCATTGCCTGCCGGTGCCCGAAAGCCTGCCGCTGGATCAGGCGGCGGCGCTGCCCGAAACGCTGTTCACGGTGTGGCACAACGTGTTCCAGCGCGGTTTCGCCCGTGATGGAGAGACGATCCTGGTCCACGGCGGCACCAGCGGGATCGGCTCGATGGCGGCGATGCTGGGGAAGATTTTCGGCCTGACCGTGATCGCCACCTGCGGCGGGGCGGACAAGTGCGAAGCCGCGCTGCGAATCGGCGCTGCCCATGCGATCGACTACAAGGCGACCGATTTCGTGGCCGAGGTGGAGCGGATCACCGGCGGCAAGGGGGTCGATATCGTGCTCGACATGGTTGCGGGCGATTACGTTGCACGCAACCTGAAGTGCCTCGCCGAAGAAGGGCGCCACGTCACCATCGCCGTGCAGGGCGGCGCCAGGGCAGAGATCAACATGGCCATGGTGATGACCCGCCGCCTAACCCTCACCGGCTCGACGCTGCGCCCCCGCTCGAACGAATTCAAGGCGCTGCTGGCGGACGAAATTGGCCAGGAAGTCTGGCCCCTGGTCGCGGCAGGCGAATTGCGCCCGGTGATGGACCGCGTGTTTCCGCTGGCCGATGCGGCCGCCGCGCATGCCCGGATGGAAGCGGGCGCGCATATCGGCAAGATCGTGCTGGCGGTGTGATGTGCGGCCCTGGTCGGAGGGGCGGAAATCGGGTCTTGCTGTAAATCGGCCAAGAACTCTCCCTGGCCCTTGCCGAATCCGCGCTTTGCGCCTAGATTGTCACGGTTCAGGCCGCTCCGCAGGGGTGGCCCTTCTTGTTTCTGGAGAGTTCCTCGTGACCCAGCCCACCCCGCTCATGCCGCATGCGACGGCGTCGTGGCTTGTCGATACCACCGCGCTCACGTTCGAGCAGATCGCCGATTTCTGCGGCCTGCACATCCTTGAAGTGCAGGCGATGGCCGATGATCTCGCCTCGTCCAAATACACCGGACGCGATCCGGTGCGCGCGGGCGAACTGACCATGGCCGAGATCGAGAAAGGGCAGCTCGATCCCGCCTATCGCCTCAAGATGTTCAAGGCGCCGGTCAACGTCAACCGCACCAAGGGCCCGCGCTACACCCCGGTGTCCAAGCGGCAGGACAAGCCCGACGGCATCGCCTGGATCCTGCGCAACCATCCGGAAATCTCGGATGCGCAGGTCGGCAAGCGGATCGGCACCACCCGCACCACGATCGCCGCGATTCGCGACCGGTCGCACTGGAACATTGCCAACATCCAGCCCAAGGATCCGGTCACACTGGGCCTGTGCTCGCAGCGTGAACTCGATGCGATTGTGGCGAAGGCCGCCAAGCGCGCCGGGATCGAGGATGACGGGCAGGACGCCGTCCGGCTCGGCGATGACCGCAATGCCCTGATCGAGGAACTGCGGGCCGAGCGTGATGCTGCGGTGCGTGTTGCCGGCGAAGTCGCGCAGGAAGCCGAGGCGCAGGCCTGGCTCGAAGCCAAGCGCGCGGCCGAAGCGGCCGGCGGATAAACTGCGCGCTCTCCGGCTTGTCCGAGGGAATGGCTGGGGCGGAATAGATCGCCCTTGCCCTAGTGCTGCGGACCGGGCAATCTCGCTGACGTGAGTGTCAGTAACCCGCCCGAGCCGTGGCGCAGCCGCTATGTCCACCCCGCCGCGTGGGAACAGGACTTCGCGCCCCTTTCGCTGCCCGAAATGTTCGCTGCCTCTGCGCGCGATCATGCCGCAGCGCCGCTGGTCGAATTTTTCGGCCGCAAGTGGAGCTATGCTGCGCTCCATGCCGAGGCGCACAGCTTTGCGGCGGGGCTGCAGGCCTGGGGCATCCAGCCGGGCGACCGGGTTGGGTTGTTCCTGCCCAATGTCCCGATATATGTGCCGGCCTATTACGGCGCGATGATCGCCGGGGCGACGGTGGTGAACTTTTCACCGCTCTACACTGTCGCCGAACTCGAGGCGCAAGTGACCGATTCGGGCACGCGGGTGCTGGTCACGGTCGATCTGACCAAACTGCTCCCCACCGCGCTCGAAGTGCTGCGCGGGTCGATGCTCGAACAGCTGGTGGTCGGGCGATTTTGCAGCATGTTGCCGCCGCTGCAGGGACTGGCGTTCCGGCTGTTCAAACACCGCGAACTTACCGCGCTGCCCCGCCAAAGCGATGTCGTCGCGTGGGGCGCAATGCTGCACCCCGGCGATCCGCGGCCGGTGCCGGTCGATCCGCTGCACACGCTTGCGCTGCTGCAATACACGGGCGGCACCACCGGCACCCCCAAGGGCGCCATGCTGACGCATCAGAACCTGTCGGCCAACGCCCGCCAGGTTGCGGCAGTGGACCCGCACAAGAATGAGCGCGACGTGATCCTTGGCGTGTTGCCGCTGTTCCACGTGTTCGCCAATACTTGCGTGCTGAACCGCACGGTGGTCGATGGCGGCTGCATCGCGATGGTCCCGCGCTTCGATATCGGACAGGTTCTGGCCACGATCCGGCGCACCGGCGCCACCGCGTTTCCCGGCGTGCCGACGATGTTCCAGGCCTTGCTCGATGATCCCCGCCTCGAAGGTGCCGACATGTCCAGCCTGCGGGTGTGCATTTCGGGCGGCGCGCCGCTGCCGGCCCCGGTCAAGGCGCGGTTCGAGGCGCTCACCGGCGTGCGGCTGTGCGAAGGTTACGGCCTGACCGAAAGTTCGGGCGTGGTCAGCACCAATCCCTACGAAGGGCTCGATCGCCCCGGCACCATCGGCCAGCCGCTGCCGGGCACGCGCCTGATGTTGCTCGACAAGGAAGATGCCTCGCGCCCCGCCGCCCGGGGTGAACCGGGCGAACTGGTCGTCGCCGGGCCGCAGGTCATGCAAGGCTACTGGAACCGCCCCGAAGCGGCGGCCACCGCCTTTGCCGCCATACCGGACGGCACGCGCTGGCTGCGCACCGGCGATATCGCCGTGATCGAGGAAGACGGCTACGTCCGGATCGTCGATCGCAGCAAGGACATGATCGCGGTGGCGGGCTTCAAGGTCTTTCCCAGCCAGGTGGAGGCCGTGCTGGTCCAGCACCCGGCGGTCAGGGAAGCCATGGTCCTGGGGGTTCCTGACCAATACAAGGGTGAAATTCCGCGCGCCTTTGTCACCCTGAAAGACAGCGCCAGGGATGGCGTCGTGGCGCCGTCCGAACTGCGCGACTGGCTCAACGACCGGGTCGGCAAGCACGAACGGGTCGATACGGTGGTGATCCGCGCCGCGATGCCCAAGACGATGATCGGCAAGCTTGACCGCAAGGCGCTCCGCCAAGAGGCTTTGGGGAACAGCTAGGCGCTGCGCCCTTACGCCTCGGTTCCGCCGGCAATCGCGAGCTTCGGTTCCACCGCCTTGGGGGTCAGCTTGCCGTCGACGCGTGCGCCCTGCTCGATCGTCAGCGCATCATAGGCGACGTCGCCGTCGATCCGCGCGGTCTTGAGGATCACCAGCACCCCGGCGGAAATGGACCCCTTCACGGTCCCCGCCAGCCGGGCGGAATTCGCCGTCACGGCGCCTTCGATCACGCTGGTTTCGCCCTGCACCAGCGTCGCGCAAGCGATATCGCCCGCCACCTTGCCGTCGATGTGCAGGTCCGTGCTGGCGGTCAGGTTGCCGGTGATCTCCAGGTCCGCGCCCAGCACCGAAAAGGTCGATCCGGCCACGGGGTTAGGACTGCCCTGCGGTGCGGCGGCCGAGGCCTCTTGCTTCTTCAAGAACATGCGGCGCGGCCTCCAGAAAGGGACGGGGGTTGACGGGCTGGTCGTTGATGCGGACTTCGAAGTGCAGGTGCGGCCCGGTCGATCGGCCGGTGCTGCCGATTGCCCCAATCACCGTGCCCGCAGTGACGGCCGAACCGATGTGCGTGCGGAATGCCGACATGTGGGCATAGCGCGTGACCATGCCATTGCCATGGTCGATCTCGACGCAGTTGCCATAACCGCTGCGCTGGCCGACGAACCTGACCCGGCCTCTGGCGGCGGCATAGATCGGCGCGCCGAGCGGACCCTTGAAGTCCAGCCCGGGGTGAAATGCCGCCCCGCCCTCGATCGGGTCGGTGCGATAGCCGAAGCCGGACGAAATATACTGGAAGCTGGTGGGCAGCACCTGCGGAATGCTTTCCAACCCTTGCCGCAGCGCGTCCATCCGCGCCAGGCTGACGCCAAGGCGCCGGAACCGGGGATCAAGCGAGCCGTCGGCCGCCGTGGACAGCCGCTCCAGCGGGCCGCCCATCGCCCGTTCATCGTTCAGCGCGGCAAGCATCCGCGCGGGATTGAGCCCGAGCTTGCGGATCGCCGCTTCGGCTGCCGCAGAGCGCCGGTCAGCCAGCCGGGTCAGCGCCTCGACGAAGGCCAGCTGCTGCGCCTCGATCCGGGCGAGCGGCCCGGCCTCGGGAATGGCCGCACTGACCTTGTCGACAGTCTTGTTCGCTTCGGTCGTGCTGTCGGACACGGTCTCACCGGCCTTCGCGCCCGCCGGCAGGTCGCCCACGTGGGTTTCGACCATTTTCGTAATGAAGTCCTGCCGCCGCTGCAGGTCGTCGGCCACTTTGCCGATGTTGTAGCGATAGGCGGCGACGCGGGTTTCCGCGCTGGCCACTTTGGCTTCGCGGTCGAGCAGGTCGTCGTGTTGCCACGCCGCAACCAGCGAGGTGATCGCCACCGCCACCATCGTGCCGAGCCACGCCGCCGTCAGCCCCGCTGCCACG
Organism: Alphaproteobacteria bacterium; assembly: GCA_031363685.1. Taxonomy (GTDB): domain Bacteria; phylum Pseudomonadota; class Alphaproteobacteria; order Sphingomonadales; family Sphingomonadaceae; genus Novosphingobium. The sequence continues at coordinate 7,700 of JANLUV010000018.1, forward strand.
GCCGCGACGCGCATCTGCAAGTTCCCGGAAATCCGGATGAAACGGACCTGGCCTTCGGACCGCATGAAGAATTCGCGATCCGGGAACCAGTTCCGCAGGCGCGCGTTCAGCGCACCTGGGTTCAGCCTTGGCAAATC
>JANLUV010000022.1:0-2327 GCA_031363685.1 Alphaproteobacteria bacterium
GTCGGCTCGATCAGGGCGTCGATCAGCAGGCGGTCGGGATCGAATAGCGCCGGGCGATCGAGCTTCCAGCCTTTGTCCGCGGCCAACCGCCGAACCAGCGAATAGCCGTTCGAATGGACGCCGGAACTTGCGACCCCCAGCAGCACGTCGCCCGCCGCCACCCGGTCCCCGGTCAGCTGTTCGCCGCGCTCCACCGCGCCGACGCAGAAGCCCGCAAGGTCATAGTCCCCGGCGGCGTACATGCCCGGCATTTCCGCCGTTTCGCCACCGATCAGCGCGCAGCCGGCCAGCTTGCAGCCTTCGGCGATCCCGGCGACCACGCGCTCGGCCACGCCGTTATCCAGCTTGCCGGTGGCGAAGTAATCAAGGAACAGCAGCGGTTCGGCGCCCTGCACGATCAGGTCATTTACGCACATCGCGACCAGATCGATTCCGATCCGGTCATGGCGGTCATGATCGATCGCGAGTTTGACCTTGGTGCCGACGCCGTCATTGCCGGCGACCAGCAGCGGGTCTTTGTAGCCGGCCGCCTTGAGATCGAAAAAGCCGCCGAACCCGCCCAGTTCCGGGTCGGCGCCGGGCCGCGCGGTGGCGCGGGCGAGCGGGGCGATGGCTTTGACCAGCGCGTTGCCGGCGGCGATCGAGACGCCAGCCTGTTCGTAGCTGTAGGACTGCTTTTCTGGTTCTTTGGTCATCGTGTTTGCGCGCCTAACGCTTTCCCGCTTGGATTTCCATGACCGTTTAGGCAAAAGGCCCCCGGTTTCCCCCGAATGACATCCCAGATCACCCCTTCATCGCCGCGCACATGGCGCCCCCCCGCTGCATTAGGCGGACCTGCCGCGCAGTTTTTTGGCGCGGTGGCGTTTGCGCTTGCGCTGGTGGTCCTCGCGGTCGGCCCGGCCAAGCTAATCGCGCAGATCGAGGGCGATCGCGGGATCGCGCCGGTGGCCAGCACCGGCGATATCGAGATCGACGGGATCGACGTCAACACCACCGGCAAGACCGCCGTCGAAGCCCGCCGCAACGGCTGGCGCGAGGCGGCGAAGCTGGCCTGGGCCAAGACCGGCGGGCCGCAGTTGTCCGACGGCCAGATCGAGGGGCTGATCTCGTCCGTGGTGGTCGAGCATGAACAGATCGGCCCGCGCCGCTATATCGCCCGGCTGGGGGTGATTTTTGACCGGACGCGGGCCGGGCAGTTCATTTCGCCGGGCGGCGCGGTCGGCCCGCGCTCGCAGCCGCTGCTGACCATTCCGGTGCTTTATTCCGGCGGGACCGCGCAAGTCTTTGAAGTGCGCGGGGCGTGGCAGGCGGCGTGGGCGCAGTTCCACGCCGGGGCGAGCGCGGTGGATTACATCCGGCCCAACGGCGGCGGGGGCGATTCGCTGTTGCTGACCGCCGGACAGGTTTCGCGCCGCAGCCGCAGCTGGTGGCGCAACATTCTGGACCAGTTCGGCGCGAGCGACGTGATCATGCCGGTCGCCCGGCTGGAGCGGCAATGGCCGGGCGGCCCGATCAAGGGCAGCTTCACCGCGCGCTATGGCCCGGACAACCAGGTGCTGGGCACCTTCGAGCTGACCGCGAACAATTCCGCCGGGCTGCCCGCGATGCTGGGCCAGGCGGTGCAACGGCTGGATAAGATCTATAGCGACGCGGTGGCGGCGGGGACGCTGAAGATCAACCCGACGCTGAACGCGGATCACCCGGTACTCGATCCGGCGGTGGCGGCGTTGATCGCCGCCGCGGACAGGGTGGCGGCGCAGCAGGCCGCAGTGGTGCCCGAAGCCGTGCCGACCATCGCGGCCGTTCCGGCGGCGGAAGCGGCGGCGACCTACACCGTCCAGTTCGCCTCGCCCGACGCCAAGGCGGTCGACACCGCGCTGGCCGCGATCCGTTCGGTGGCCGGGATCAAGGGGGCGGCGACCACCAGTCTGGCGATGGGCGGCACATCGGTGATGCGCGTGACGTATACCGGCAGCATCGAGGAACTGGCCGCCGCGCTGAAATCGCGCGGGTGGTCGGTGGTTGTCGGCAGCAACGCGCTTAGCATCAAACGCTGATCCGGTGAGGCAGATTCCCCTTCCGCTGGCGGCGGGGGCGAGCCCTTCACGGATCGTCGCCGGCAGCGCCAATGCCGCCGTGCTCGATGCGTTTGCGCGGGCGGAGGCATGGCCGTTCCGCACCGCCGACCACCCGCGCGATTTCAGCGCGGCGGCCAGTTCCTCGATGCTGCCGGTATACGTCACGCGCATCACCGATGTGCCGCCCATCGCCAGACTGGTGGTCGCCGCGCCCTTGATCCCGGCCACCGAACGGATCGCGGCCAGCGC
>JANLUV010000028.1:0-2602 GCA_031363685.1 Alphaproteobacteria bacterium
ACGAGTGGCTAGTCGGGTTCGAGGAGATGGCGGCCAAGCTCGGGCTGCCGGCGGAACTAGCCATCGAATCGATGAATGTAGGCGGCGTTCCCTGCATCAAGGTGACCGCGCCCGGCGTGGCCGCCGACCGGCTGGTGATCCATTTCCACAGCGGCGGCTATGTGATGGGCTCGGCCACCGCTTACCGCGAATTCGCCGGGCGGCTGTCTGCCGCAACCGGGGCGCCGGTGCTGCTGGCCGATTACCGGCTTGCGCCCGAACACCCCTATCCCGCCCCGGTAGAGGATGCGCTGGCGGTGTATCTGGCGATTACGGCACAGATGGATCCGGCCCGCATCCTGCTCAGCGGCGATTCGGCTGGCGGCGGGCTGTGCATGGCCACATTGCTCAATCTGCGCGACCGGGGGCTGCCGCTGCCGGCGGGCGGGATCGGCATTTGCCCGCTGCTCGACCTTGCGGGCGAGGGTGACAGCGCCGACATCCCGAGCGACCCGCTGATCGGGCGCGATCTGATCGTCGACATGGGCAAAGTCTACATCGGCGATATCGATCCGCACGAACACCCGCTGGCCTCGCCGCTGTGGGGCCAGCACCACGGGCTGCCGCCGATCTATCTCTGCGCCAGTGCCTCCGAAGCCCTGCGCGACGATGCCGTCCGCATGGCGAAAAGCATCGAGGCTGCGGGCGGCAAGGTGAAGCTGTCGCTGGTGGAAGATTATGTCCACATCTGGACGTTCTTCCCGTTCCTCGAAGCGTCGGCCACGACGCTCGGCGAAATCGGTGCCTTCGCACAGGACTGCTGGGCGGACTGAGCTATGCTGTGGCCGGCCGGGTACCTATCCGGTCGGCCCACCTGACCGGCTGATGGAATATCTGCGTGCGGATGTGCGCAACCGCCGCGCATTCCGTCAGCGCAAGAACCATGCACCATGCACGGCAGCCACGCATCGCGCTCGGCGCTGCCGATGGCCACGTGCGTGTGCCGCTGGCGCAAACGCGCATGCCCGCGCGCGGCGGAATAGAGCGGCTCGTCACCAACCTGCATCCGCGCGCCGCCACAGCAACAGGCCTGCCCGGCGCATGCCGGGCAGGCCTTGCCTGAGCCGCAGAACGGTTTGGCTCAGTTGATCTTGAAGCCCAGCGTGACGCCGTAAGTCGTCGGCATCCCGGTGTACCGGACGACCGAGTCATAAGCCTGGATGACGTTGGTGTTGTAGTTCTTGTTGAAGATATTCTTGCCCCAGACGGTGACCCGCCAGGAATCGTCGGCGGCATGGATGCCCAGATTGCCGTCGACCAGCGTGTAGCCCTTGATCTCGAAGATCTCGGCTGGCTGCACGCCCAGCGTGGTCAGCACGCCGCTCGACTTCGACTGGCCGCTCACGCCGATGCCGAAGAAGGCGTTAATCTTGTCGGTGACCGGGGTGTCGTAATCCATCCGCGCGTTGAACTGCAACTTGGGCGAGAACGGCAGGCGGCGGCCCGCGAACGAGTCTGTTATCGGCACCAGCAGGCCTGTCAGCGGCCCCGTTGTTTCCCGGCGCAGGCCAACCACTCCGATGTATTCCTTGACTTTCGCATCGAGGTAGATCGCCGACGCCGAAAGCGACAGGCCTTCGATCGGACGGGCGTTGATCTCGATTTCCGCGCCCTTGACGGTCGACTTGGGGATGTTGACCAACTGGTCGAGCCCGCCGAAGATCGGATCGATGAACTTCGCGCGCAGCTGCTTATTCTTGTAGTCATAGTAGAAGAATGCACCGTTGACCGACAGCTTGCGGTCGAACATCTGCAGCTTGTAGCCCACTTCGTAGTCGATCAGCGATTCCTGCTTCACGCCGCGATAGGCATCGACGATCGCGCCGGAAATCTGACCGAAACTGCCCGCCTTGAAACCCTTCGAGACGTTGGCATAAAGCAGGATGCCCGGCGCCGGCTTGAAATCGACACCCGCGCTCCACGAATTGGAATTCTCGCTAAGGCGCCCAGTCGGCTTGATCGTGGTCAGGAAGGTCGATGGGCTGTAGTCGAGCGTACCGTCCGGACCCGTCCGGTTATCGAGGATGATGGACCCGAACGGCGCGATGGTCGGGACTGTGCCAGCGCCATAGATCGCGCCGTAGACCACGTTGAAGAACGTGGTCAGGTCAAGCCCGGGCGTGTTCGACAGCGGGAAGGTATCGCTCGGCCCGATCGGATAACCTGCAACATCACCGTTGAACGCCGAGTAATCACGCTTGGCTTTGGTGTGGCGGAAACCGCCCTTCAGCGTGATCTGGTCGTTCACGTCAAATTCCGCGTTGGCGAAACCGGCGTAGTTCTTCATGTACTGGTCGGAGGTGTAGGTGCTGACCACGATCCCGTTGACATATGTCGAGGTGGTGTCGTGGTAGTGCAGGTTGGTCAGTTCGGTGACGTGCGAGTTTTCGTAGTTGCCGCCGATCACCCAGCGGAACGGACCCTTCGCCCCGTTTGACAGACGCAGTTCCTGCGTGAACGAGCGCATGTCGCCGTCGTTGGCATATATGTCGAGGTCGACCAGCGCGGTGCCGCCGCCTTCGGTGCCGTTGCGGAACTTCATGTCGCTCAGGCCGGTCAGCGA
>JANLUV010000088.1:0-5537 GCA_031363685.1 Alphaproteobacteria bacterium
CGTGGTCGATGCGTTCAACCGGCTCAAGTTGCCGCTACTGATGGTCGGCGACGGCGACATGTATGATGAGATCCGCCGCCGCGCCGGGCCGACCGTCACGGTCGAGCGGCGGCTTGATTTCACTCGCCTGAAAGAGGCTTATGCCACTTGCCGGGCGCTGGTGTTCGCGGCCGAGGAGGACTTCGGGATCGTGCCGGTCGAAGCCAATGCCAGCGGGCGGCCGGTGCTGGCCTATGGCCGGGGCGGGATCCGCGATTCGATTTTGCCGGAAGAAACCGGGCTGTTCTTCGATGCACAGACCGCCGACTCGCTGATCGAAAGCGTCGAACTGCTGGAGCGGTGGCTGCCCCACTTCGATCCGCAGGCCGCCGTTAGCAATGCTGCGCGGTTTTCGCCCGAGCGGTTCGACGAGGGCTTTCTCGCAGCGGTGGAGCGGGCCACGTGATCCGGCGCCGCGCTTTGTTCCGCAGCGCGCTGCTGATCGCCGGGCTTGGCGCGCCAGGCTGCTCGCCGGCCAGCACCGCGCCCGCCGATCAGGCGCAGTCTGGACCGGCACAAGCGGCCCCGCCGGGCGCGAACGGCGTCGAAGCAGCATCCGGCCCGGTGCGCACCGGTGTTACCACCCACTTCAGCCAGGGCTGGCCGCCGCGCCTGATGGCGTCGGCTGCGGCGCTTGGCACCGCGACGATCCGCGATTCGCTTCACTGGGCGCAGATTGAACGGCAGCCGGGGCAATACGCGTTCACCGAACAGAACTCCGGCCACGTCGCACGCGCATGCCAGGCGGGCATGACCGTGCTGCTCGGCATCGAACCGCGCAACCGGATCTATGATGGCGGGGCAACCGCTTATACCCCCGCAACGCGGGCAGCGTTTGCCAACTATATCGGCACCATCGCCGATCGCTGGCCCAAATGCGTGGTCGCGATTGAAATCGGCAACGAGATCAACGGCCAGAACGGCATCACCGGGCCCGCCGCAAAGGATCGGATCACCGCGCATGTCGCCCTGCTCAAGTCGGTGCGCGATACGGTCAAGCCACGGCACCCCCATCTGCTGCTGATCGGCGGATCGACCAACACGATCGGCACCGGGTTCCTGACCCGCCTGTTCCGCGCCGGCATGCTGGCGCAAGTCGATGCCGTTGCGGTCCACCCGTACCGGCCCGATCCCGAAGGCGTGGAATGGGAAATCGCCCGGGTCCAGTCGGCGATGGCGCAGGCCGGCGCAGTCAAGCCGATCTGGGCAACCGAATTCAGCCGCGAATTTCCCGACCCTGCCGCCGCGTCCGCGTTCTATCTCAAGATGATCGCGCTGCTCGAAGGCGCGGGGGTCAACGATCACTTCTGGTATGCGCTGGTAGATCAGTCGTTTTACCCGACGATGGGGCTGCTCAAGCTTGACGGCACCCGCAAACCCGCCGCTGCGGCGTATGATTTTGCCGCGCAGACGCTGGCCCCGCTGGGGCCGGCCCGGCGGATCGACCAACACGATCCGGCGCTGTTCCACTTCCGCTTCGGCGCCGACACGCATGTCGTATGGGGCGGGCGCCGCACGCTGGCCGTTAGCGGCAACGGGGCCAGGTTCTTCGCCGCCGACGGCCGGACAGCGGCGCGCCCTGCGGTGGTTTCCGATACGCCGGTGGTAATTACCGGCGCGGCGGATATCCGCTTCGGCGTCGGCGAAGTGCTGGCGGACAGCCTGTATGGCTTTGCCCGCGCGCCGCTGGGCTGGTTCGCGCAAACGCAGTCCGGATCACTCGTGCCGCTCAGTCCGGTCGACTGGGCGTGGACGACATACCTCGGCAACCCGGCGCTGCCGCAAGTGGCGGTGAACCGGGCCGGCATCGGCACAACCGCCATGGCCGGAACACTGGTGCGCTATACCGCCACTGCCGACGGCCCGGTCGTGGCCTCGGTCTGCCTCCGGCCGGGCAGCGCCGGGGCGCGGGCCAGCGCCGCGCTGCGCCGCAACGGCGCGCCGCTGTGGAGCGCGCCGGCCGGAGACCCTGTAGGCAAGGCTGGCGGGCGCACACTGGGCAGCGCTGCGGTGACGGTGCGGTCCGGTGACACGATCGATTTCGTCTTGTCGCCGCTGCCAGGCCAGCCCGGCAGCCGCTTTCGCTACCGCTTCCGCGTCGCGCGCAGCGCGGCCGATGCGGCCGGCTGTTAAGAACGCGCGCCATGAACCTGGCAGAAAGGCCAAAGCGTTTCCTGCGCTTCACCATCTCCGGCTTTAACCTGCGGTTGCTGCCGCCGGCATGGTCGCTGGCGATCGAGCGGACCTGCATGGAGCCGGACTGGCCGACCCGGCTGCGCCGCCGCCTGATGCGCGCAGGCCGGTCCGCGCCCGCCTCGGCCGGAGGCGCGAAATGATCCCCACCCTGCTCGGCGCCATCATCCTGCTGGCCGCGCTGCTGCTGCTGGTTATGGGGACGCGCCTGCAGATGCTGATATTCGTGTTCGCCTGCGCGTTGCTGCATGGTTCGGCGTCGTTGATCCTGACCGTGCTGGGCAACACTTCGATCCAGCCGGCGCTGTCGGTGGTGCCGATCCTGTTGCTGCGCTGCCTGCTACCCTCGCGCCAGCCAAGCCGGGTCGGCTCGGCGCTGGCGGGCAACGCCTGGCTGATGCTGCTGGTCGGCTACAGCGTGTTCGGCGCATTCGTGCTACCGTTCCTGTTCCGCGATGCAATCGACGTGGTGCCGCTGCGGCCGACCGGCGGATCGACCGGGCTGGTCACCTTCCCGCTCAAGTTCACCACGCAGAACATCACCACTGCGTTCTACATGCTGTCGACCCTGGTCGGCGCGATCGCCGCGCACATGGCGATCACGCGGCCGGGTGCCGGACCGGTGCTGGCGCGGATGGCCAGCGTCATCACACTCACGCACGCGGCGATCGGGTGGTTTGCGGCCGGGGTGGCCAACACCGGGCTGAACGTGGTGGTCCGGTTCTTCCGCAACGGCCGCTACATGCAGCTGGACCAATCGTTCGACGGGTTCGCCCGGATGACCGGCATTGCCCCCGAACCGTCGCTCTACGCCTCGTTCGGCTTTGCCTGGTTCGTGTTCACCACCGAACTGTGGCTGCGCAACGTCGATCGGCGCTGGTCGGGCCCGGCAGCGCTGGTCATGTTCCTGACCCTGCTCGTCTCAACCTCGAGCACGGCCTATGTCGGGCTGCTCGGCTACAGCACGATCGTGCTGCTCCGGCTGGTGTTCTTTGTCGGCACCATTCCCGCGCGCAAGGGCTTTGCCATGGCGACCTGCCTGCTGGTGCTGGTGATGTGCGGACTGGCGCTGATTGCCGGCAGCGAGGAAGTCACCAACTCGGTCGCGCGGATCCTGCGCCTGACGACCTCGGACAAGCTGAGTTCGGAATCGGGCATCGCGCGCAATTTCTGGGCGATGCAGGGCTTCCACGCATTTGCCACGTCATGGGGCCTGGGGATCGGGATCGGTTCGTTCCGGTCGTCCAGCATCCTGACTGCCGTGCTCGGTTCGAGCGGGGCGATCGGCGTTGTCGCGCTGGTCCTGTACCTGTTGCGCGTGTTCCGGCCGTTTGCCCGCGCGACCTATACTGCAGTCGGCGACATCGACCGTGACACGGCGACCGCCGCAGCGTGGACCGTGATGATGGTGCTGGTGCCGGCCTCGGTTTCGTCGCCAACGCCGGATCCGGGATTGCTGTGGGGTCTGCTCGCGGGCACGGTGCTGGCGCTGCGCAGCGTGGCGGCCCGGCAGATCGCTGCAGCGCCTTGGGCCGAACCGCAGGAATTCGCTCCATTCCCAAGCCAGCTGGTCGCGATTGATCGACGCACCATTGTAACATGAATGACCGAAGGCGCTCATCGAATCGGCGAAGAGCTGACAAAACGGGGGCCGCGTGAAGTTAGCAGTCATCATCGCTACAACCGGGCGGGCGCAATTGTTGTGCTGCACCGTGACGAGGCTCGCCAGTCAGACGCGCAGACCGGACCGGGTGATCGTTTCGGCCGTATCCGAAGCCGACGTGGCCGGGCTGGCCGCTGCGACCGGCGATCCGCTGGAAATCATCTTTGCCGATCGCGGCCTGCCCAAGCAGCGCAATGCCGGGCTGCGACACCTTGCAGGCGCGGTCGATATCGTCGTGTTCTTCGACGATGATTTCGTCCCGGCGGACGATTATCTCGAAGTGCTGGAGCGTCAGTTCGAAAACCGTGACAATCTGGTCGGCGCCACCGCCGTGCTGCTGGCCGACGGGATCAAGAGCTCTGGCATCGGCTTTGACGATGCCGTCGCAATCATCAACGCGCACCAGCCGAGCGGCGTGATCTACGAGCGCAAGCTGCCCGCGCTATATGGCTGCAACCTGTGCATCCGTCTGAACGCCGCAGACGGCATCTGGTTCGACGAAGCGCTGCCGCTCTATGGCTGGCAGGAGGACGTCGATTTCTCCTACCAGCTCGGCAAGAAGGGCCTGCTGATCTACACCAACCAGCTGACCGGCGTGCACCTGGGGGCCAAAGGCGGCCGTACTTCGGGCAAGCGGCTGGGCTATTCGCAGATCGCCAACCCGATCTATCTGCTCCGCAAAAAGACCATTCCGCGGCGGCTCGCCTGGCGCCTGATGGGGCGCAACCTGCTGGCCAACTGTGCCCGCAGCATCTGGCCTGAGCCTTATGTCGATCGGTTCGGCCGGCTCTACGGCAATATCGCGGCGCTTCTCGATCTGGCCCGGGGACGCGTTCACCCCGAGCGAATACTCGAGCTCTGACGCCCACCATGTCCGGAAATCGCGCAGGCGTTCTCAGCGGCACAGTCGGCTTTGCGAGCAGGGCCATCGTCCAGCTGCTGCTGTTCGGCGTGACGATCATCGCCACCCGTCAGCTTTCGATTGCAGATTTCGGTGCCTATTCGCTGGGCTCGCTGTTCCTCGTGCTGGCGCGGCAGCTATTCTACGTCGGCCCGTATGAGTACATGCTGAAATCGCAGGACAAGGAGCACCTGGCCAGTGCGTGTTTCGGCGCGAACCTTGTGCAGGCGACCATGCTGGCGGCCATTCTGACGGCGATCTGGCTGGCTTCGCCGCTGATGTTCAGCACCGGCACGGTCAGCGACATCCTGGGCATGTTGATCCCGTCGGTCTTTCTCGTCGCGACGACGGCGTGGTACGAAGCGGTCCTGCTACGCAGCGTCCGCGTCCGGCGCTATTATGCCAGCACCCTGATCGGCGATACCGCCGGGTCCGCAGTCGCGGTCTTTCTGCTGCTGAAGGGGGCCGGCGTCGCCTCGCTGGTGATGCAGACCTACACCCGGCTGTTGGTGCTGCTGGTGCTTTACGTGCTGGCCACCAATACCCGGCCCAGCCTTCGCGCGGGCTGGGCGGCAATCCTGGCGGTCCTGCGCTGGTCGCAGGCGCGCTATGCTGCGGTAATGCTCAACTTCACCTCGTCCTATGGGGCCGATTTCGTGCTCGGCATTTCGCTCTCACCGGCGGCGACCGGTCTTTACCGGGCGTCGAACCGGATCGTCTCGACGCTGACCGACCTGTTTG
>JANLUV010000099.1:0-3967 GCA_031363685.1 Alphaproteobacteria bacterium
CGAACGTCCAGTTGAATGGTGCCGTCAAGGGCGCACCCCCGATTACCGAGCCGGGGCCGGAAGGCGTGCCGGTGATCCCCACGCGGCGCGGCGGGCTAGGCGCGCTGCTCAGCAATGCCCCGCTGCTGATGGAACGGCTGGCAACGCTGACCGAACGGCTTTCGCTTGTCCTGTCGGACAAGAACCAGAAATCGATCGCCAACATCCTCGCCAATACCGATCGGATCAGCGGAAACCTGGCCGCCACCTCGCCGCAGATCGAACGGACGATGGCCGAACTGCAGATCACCCTGCGGCAGGCCACGACCACGCTGGCCGCGTTCGAACAGGCCGCCAATTCCGCCAACGGACTGCTCAACAACCACGGCCAGCCGCTGGCAAAACAGCTGCGCGAAACCCTTACCGCAGCCCAAAAAGCGGCCGAAACGCTGAACGCCACGCTGGACGATACCCGCCCCGCCGCGCGCCGGCTGTCCGAATCCACGCTGCCCGCCGCCGAAGCCGCGATCCGCGATCTGCGCGCCACCAGTCAGGCGCTGCGCAACATCACCGAAAAGATCGACGATCAGGGCGCCTGTGCCGTCCTCGGCGGGCCGAAGCTGCCGGACTACCAGCCATGAACGATCTGGCCATGAGGAACCGCCCGAAGATGCCGCTCCGCCACGTTCTGGCTCGCGCCCTCCTCAGTTTCGCCGTCCCGGTCGCCCTCGCGCTGGCCCTCTCGGGCTGCGTCAGCCTCGGCGGCGGCAAGGTGCCCGATACGCTGGTCACGCTTACCCCCACCACCGTTGCGCCTGCCGGAGCGGTGATGAGCGGCAAGGCCGACAGCGCGATCATCGTGCTCGATCCCGAAACCGATCGCCGCCTGAACGTCCAGCGGATCGCCGTGCAGGTCGATGACGCCAACGTCGCCTATCTGAAAAAGGCGCTGTGGGTTGAACGCCCGGCCCGCCTGTTCCGCGCCGTCCTCGCCGAAACGATCCGCGCCAAGGGCGCCCGGCTCGTGTTCGAGGACGCGGATACCACCGCCACCGGCCGCACCCGCCTGGCGGGCCGCCTGCTCGACATCGGCTACGATGCCCGCACCCGCGCGGCGGTGGTGCGCTATGACGCGATTCTGGCGGCCCCGGGCGGCATGGTCTTGACCAAACGCTTCGAAGCCCGGGTCGATACTGTGGGCGCCGATCCGAAGGAAGTAGGCCCCGCGCTCAACCAGGCCGCGAACGAAGTGGCCAAACAGGTCGCCGACTGGGTGGGGTAAATTCCTCCCCGTCCCGGGGATGGGGACCACCCGCAGGGTGGCGGAAGGGCACAGGCAGCAATTGCACGCCTCGCGCGCAGCGTTGGCCTGCGGCCGTCTCCGACAAGCTAAGGAAGCGGCAAGAGTTTCGGGATTGATGCCCGTGTCACCGTAATCCGTCACCGTAATCCCCCAACAATCCTCGCCTCTTCGGCCCCATCGGATCCATCCCGCCCGCCGAGGCCGAGGCCAATTACTATGCAGCCCTTGTGAACCTCGATATGGTTACATGACTCAAACGAAACCGCCTCCGGAAAACCCGGGACGCTTCATACCGGGAGATGGATGTTCGTGACGCCAAAAGCGAAAATCTTCGGATTCTTGATTCTTATCTCAACGCTGTTTTTCCCCGCGAAGGCAAACCCACCGCTTTCCATCTATGGAGCCTTGCCGGGGATTGAGATGGCGGCCTTGTCCCCATCCGGTGCGCATGTGGCCGTGATCGGGGTAGTCGGCAACGAACGCAGGCTGGTCGTGATGGCCGGCAACACGCCGATCTTTCAACAGACTATCGGCGAGCTGAAAGTTCGTCAGCTTGATTGGGGCGGCGAAGACCGGGTCCTGGTCACATTCAGCAAGACAATTCATCTGGCCGGTTTCACCACCGACAAGATGGAAGCCTTTTCTGTTCTGATCGTCCCGACTGACGGTTCAAAAGCGAATGGCGTGTTCGACCGGGTGCACAATGTCCAGGGCGGTGTGTTCGGCACAAAAGCCATCATCCAGAAAGATGGACGCTGGTTTGGATATTTCGGCGGCGTTACGCTGGCCACGAATCATTTCGACAAAAGCCTGGTGTTCGAGGACGGAAATCCAGAGCTATATGAGGTCAATCTCGAATCAGGCGTTGGCCGTCGTGTAGCGGAACGGGCCGGCGGTGGCGTTCGCCGGGACTGGGTGTTGGGCCCAACGGGCGAGATCGCCGCATCGCTGGATTATAATTCATCCGTTGGAACCTGGGCGGTTCGAAACGCAACAGGTCAACCGATCGCACAAGGCACCAACCCGCTTGGCGGGATTGACCTGATCGGACTCGGCGCAACCGCGAACACCGTCATAGTCACCCAGCAGGATGAGGAGAGTGCCGAGTACGTCTATAAAGAGATCGCCTTGTCGGGCGGCGAACCGAAGCCGATTTTGCAGGAAAATGCCTTTTCGGATCTCATCGTGGACCGGCGATCAAAGCGGACCGTGGGCTTCACCCTGGATCAGGACTTTCCGGAAACCCACATGTTCGATCCGCGCCGCGAGAAAATCCTGCGCGCTGCCGAGCGCGCGTTCCCCGGCCTCCATGTATCGCTCATCGACTGGAGCGACACGTTCGACACTCTGATAGTTTCCACGTGGGGAAACAACGATGCCGGAACGTGGTGGCTGGTCAATCTGAAAACGGGCCAGGCCGATGAGATCGGGCGGGCATATGCAGTAGCATCCGCCGATATCGGACCGGTGAAGGTAGTGAACTACAAGGCCAGCGACGGGACCGCCATCGCTGGGGTACTTACTTTGCCCCCGGGCCGTGATGCCCGCAATCTTCCGGTCATCGTGTTGCCGCATGGCGGCCCCGGCGCGCGTGATTATCCGACGTTCGACTGGTGGCCACAGGCCCTGGCCTCGCGCGGGTATGCCGTGTTCCAGCCGAATTTCAGGGGATCGACCGGCTACGGCGCGGCTTTCTACAGGGCTGGATTCGGCCAGTGGGGCAAAAAACAGCAGACCGACATATCCGATGGCTTGGGTGAACTTGCCCGCCAAGACATTGTCGATCCCGCGCGCGCCTGCATCATGGGTGGCAGCTATGGCGGCTATGCCGCTCTCGCTGGTGTGACGCTGCAAAAGGGCATTTATCGCTGTGCGGTTTCCGTCGCGGGCGTCTCCGACGTGGCGATGTATTCGACCGCGTTGCGCAACAATGCACTGGGCGATCGCACCTTGGTGCGTTCGCTGACCACCGAGATCGGGGAGACGTCCGATCTCAAGGAAATTTCGCCGCTGCACTTCGCGAAACAGGCGGATGCCCCCGTCCTTCTGATTCATGGCAAGGACGATACCCGGGTTCCGTACGAGCAAAGTAAATGGATCTTTGATGCCTTGCGTAGTGCGGGAAAGCCGGTTGAAATGGTCACTCTCAATGGCGAGGATCACTTTCTGTCGCGTGGTGAAACACGGCTTGAGATGCTGGAGGCGGCGGTTGCATTCATCGAGCGATACAATCCTGCGGGGCTCACCGCAGCCTCGGCCAAGTAGGCTTCAATTACCAATTACGGTGACAGGTGCATCAATCCCTCAATAAAAATCGCCCCGCTCCGTACACAAATCCGGCCCCGTCACCTCAAAACCCGTTCTTCGCCTCGCGCAGCGCCGCGAAAGTGGCAACCGCGTCTCCCACCCTTCCGCCCTGGCTCGCCCAGCGCGCCTGCAGCGCCGGATCGTCGGCGCGCAGGAACGGGTTGGTCGCGCGCTCGCGCTCCAGCTTCATCGGCACGGTCGGCTCGCCCCGCGCCCGCCGCGCGGTCACTTCCCCGGCATAAGTCGCCAGCGCGGCGTTGTCCGGATCGGCGGGCAGCGCGAACTTCGCGTTCGCCGCAGTGTATTCGTGCGCGCAGTACAGCAGCGTCTGCGGCGGCAGTGCAATTTATTGGGGAACTATGCACCTGTCACCGTAAT
>JANLUV010000127.1:0-5906 GCA_031363685.1 Alphaproteobacteria bacterium
TCTGGCCCAGCCCGGCAGCTGCCCCTGCGCTTCGACGAACAGGCGTCCGGGATCGATCTCCCCGGTGCGGATGCGAACGTAAACGGCCGTCGCCTCGCGCAGGAGTGCCGCAGCCAGCAGCATCGCCGGCACCACGACGACCATGACGATGACCACCAGTGTCACGAGCGCCGCCCCGTTCCGGCGCCGCGGCATCGCGCCAAGCAGGCGTGTATTCAGCGGCGCGAACAGCACGGCCGCGATCACCGCCCAGAGGATCGCGCCGGAGTACGGCGCGACGAGCCACAGGAAGGCAAGTGTGGCGACGGCGACCAGCGACACCAGGAAGACGCGCGCCAGCGTCCGGTTCGGCGGTGTGTCCTCGCTCATTGCGCGATGACCCGCCCGCGCCCCGCGATGCGGATGCGTATACCGTCGCGGATGACCAGTGCGCGCGGGGCCGAAAGGTCACGCAGCGATTCCAGGACATGCTCGGTCCTGCTTTCCTGAATCACCGTGGCCGCAACCGAGAAGGACGCGAAGGCGAGCAGGATCAAGGCCTCGGTCAGATCGCCCAGCAGCAGATAGGCAACGCCGCCGGCCAGCATCAGCGCCAGCATCGGCTCGCGAACGACCTCCAGCGCGATGCGCCAGATGGGCCGCTGCCCCGCGCGCGGCAGTTCGTTGGGGCCATCCGCCGCCCGCCGTGCGCGCGCTGCTTGGGCGGTCAGTCCAACTGGCCGACTTCCGTCAATCATCGTCACGCCTGCCCCCCTTCGCGTTTTTGCGCCCTCACCAACGCCGCAGACTGGTGCACCGCCGAATCATACGTCGATCACTCCGTCAGTCTGGAGCAGTCAATGTTGTCGCCGCAAGACGCGCGTGGCTCCCTCAGGATGCTTTTCGATGAAGTCGTCCGGCAGATGTCAACAACCGGGGTCGGAATCTGGTTCCGTCTCGCCGTTGTTTTATCTGCCGCGCGCACGCACCTGCGCCCGTCACTGGATCGGGAACCGACGTCGCGACCCGGGATCAACGAACCGCTGATTTGCAGCCGCGTCGCCTGATGGTGATCGGTCCGTTCTCCGCTCAACGCCAGTGCCTGGTTTCGTCGTTGCAGGCGACCGCGTTTCAGCCGCTCGCAGGCTCCTGCATGGCATCGAGTGCGGTGCTGGCCGCCAGCCAATCCGCTTCGGCTGCTTCCAGTTCGCTGGCGGCGGTCCCGCGGCGGCGCGACAGTTCGCCCATCGTCAGCTTGGCTAGGTCCGCTGCGGCGCTGGCCGGATCAAACATTGCGTGGTCGATCGCGGACAGCTGGGCCTGCACCGTCGCCATGCGGGCTTCGGTTTCGCTGACCTGCTTCTTCAACACGCGCAAATCCTCGCGGGCTCTGGCCGTGGCCTTGCGGTCCTGCTTGGTGCCCTTGGCCTTTGGCTCGCCCGTGCCGCGCGGCTGGTTCCGGCCGAGGATGAAGTCGATATAGTCCTCGAC
Source organism: Alphaproteobacteria bacterium (assembly GCA_031363685.1). Taxonomy (GTDB): domain Bacteria; phylum Pseudomonadota; class Alphaproteobacteria; order Sphingomonadales; family Sphingomonadaceae; genus Novosphingobium. Next base: position 1,471 of record JANLUV010000127.1, read on the forward strand.
GCTGCCGGCATATTCCTTCGCCGTGCCGCCATCGACCAGCACCAGCCGGTCGGCGGTCAGTTCGACCATGTGGCGATCGTGGCTGATCAGGATGACGGCGCCTGAATAGGCGTTAAGCGCCTGGACCAGCGCCTCGCGCGCATCAATGTCAAGGTGGTTGGTCGGCTCGTCAAGGATCAGCAGGTGCGGCGCATCGCGGGTGACCAGCGCCAGCGCCAGCCGCGCGCGCTCGCCGCCCGAAAGGGTGCCGATCTGCGAGGTTGCGCGGTTACCGGAAAAGCCGAACCGGCCGAGCTGTGCGCGCACGGCTGCCGGGGCCTTGCCGGTCATCGCGCGGACCATCAGTTCGAGCGGGGTGGAATCGGTCGCCAGTTCTTCCACCTGGTACTGGGTGAAATAGCCGATCTGCATCTTGCCGGCGGTGTGGATCTCGCCCGCCATCGGAGTCAGCTGCGCGGCCAGCAGCCGCGCCAGCGTGGTCTTGCCGTTGCCGTTGCGGCCCAGCAGCGCGATCCGGTCATCCGGATCGATCCGCAGGTTCAGCCGCTGCAGGATCGGCGTGCCGGCGGCATAGCCGACCGCAGCCAGATCGAGCGTGATCAGCGGCGGCCGCAGTTCGGTCGGATCGGGGAAATCGAAGCTCAGCGTCGGGTCTTCGATCATCGCGGCGATCGGCTGCATCCGCGCCAGCATCTTGGCGCGCGACTGGGCCTGCTTGGCGGTTGAGGCGCGGGCGCTGTTACGGGCGACATAGTCCTGCAGTTTGGCGCGCTGGGTGTCCTGCGCGGCCTTGGCAGCGGCCTGCTGCGCCATTCGTTCGGCGCGCTGGCGCTCGAAGCTGTCATAGCCGCCCGGGTACAGCGTCAGCTTGCCGGCGTGGAGGTGGACGATGTGATCGACCACGTTGTTCAGCAGGTCGCGCTCGTGGCTGATCACGATCAGCGTGCCGGGATAACCCTTGAGGAAGTTTTCCAGCCACAGCGTCGCCTCAAGGTCGAGGTGGTTCGACGGTTCGTCGAGCAGCATCACGTCGGGCGCGGAAAACAGCAGCGAGGCGAGGGCGACGCGCATCTTCCAGCCGCCCGAAAAGCTGTCGAGCGGCTGTGCCTGCATGTCCTCGTCGAAACCGAGCCCGATCAGGATCCGCGCGGCGCGCGATGGCGCGCTGTAGGCATCGATCGCCAGCAGCCGGTCATGCACGTCGCCCAGCCGGTCGGGGTCGGTGCAGGTTTCCGATTCGGCCAGCAGGCTGGTGCGCTCGGCGTCGGCCGAAAGCACGGTTTCGAACGGTGTGGCGGAGCCGGCCGGGGCTTCCTGCGCGATATAGCCGAGCCGGGTCTGGCGCGGCATCTCCACCTCGCCCTCGTCAGGGTCGATCTCGCCGATGATCGCCTTGACCAGCGTGGACTTGCCAGCGCCGTTGCGGCCGATGAGCCCGACCTTGGAGCGCGGCGGAATGGCGACCGTGGCGCGGTCAAGAATGACGCGCCCGCCAAGGCGCACCGTGATTCCCTGGATTGTCAGCATTCGCCCCGCCTAGCAGGTGCGGGCGAAATGCCAAGCGGGTGTTGTGCAGCGCGGCATTTCTCAGCCGGCGGTGAGCCCGCCGTCCACACCATAGATGTTGCCGGTGCAGTATGACGATGCGGTGCCGCCCAGAAACGCGATCATCTCGGCCACTTCCTCGGCGGTGCCATAGCGCTGTAGCGGAATGCGCGCGATCAGCTGCGCCTTGATCTCCTCGGGGGCGTCGGGGCTTGCGTTGGCCTCGATCGCACGCATCATGCGGGTTTCGATCGGGCCGGGGTTGACGCAGTTGACCCGGATTCAGTCCGGTGCGCCTTCCAGCGCGGCGCATTTCATCAGGCCGACCACCGCGTGCTTGCTGGTGATGTAGGGGCTCAGCGCGGCACTGCCCCGGCGCCCCGCCGTGGAGGACAGGATGATGATCGCGCCACCGTTTGCGCGCATCACCGGCATCACCTGCGACAAACCGATGAACACGCCGCGAACGTTGACGTTCATCACCTTGTCGAAATCGGCCACCGCCATATCGCCGATCAGGCCGACCTTGCCTTCGATCCCGGCATTGAGCACCGCCACGTCGATCCCGCCAAAGGCCTTCCGGGCGATGGCGACTGCATCGGCCGTCTGTGCCTCGTCGGTCACGTCGCAGACCGCGACCGCCGCCTGTTTGCCGATCGCCGCCGCCAGTTCGTCCAGCGCAGACCGGTCAAGGTCGGCCAGCACCACGTTGGCCCCTTGCGCCACGAAGGCCGCAGCGGTCGCCCGGCCGATGCCGCCGGTCGCGCCGGTGATGAATACGGTCTTGCCTGCCATGCCGGTCATGTCGCTGGTATTCCTTTGTCGTAAGGCGTTTCGTAAAGGATGAACGACCGCGTCGCGATCGCAACGCTGTCTGCGCAAAGCTCGCCCGGCGCCATGGCGGCGAGCCAGTCCGCGCAGCCTTGCCGGGCTTCGGCAACAGTGTCGAACGATGCATCCGCGACAAGGTCGCAGGGATCATGGTCCGCAGTCGCGCCGCCGATAGTGACTGCGCGCGCCAGCCGGGCGAACTCGCCGTCGCCGCCAAGCAGCGTCTGCAGCCGTTCGGTCCAGCGCCCGACGAAGTCGGCGCGTGAAGCGCCGTGTGGCGCCCGCGCGAACATGAAGATCTTGAAGGCCCCGGGGTGGCCGGCCCGCAAGTGCCGCTGCTTGACCACCAGATGGAGTTTATCGAGCCGCGAGAAGAATTCATCGCCGTCCGCGACGATCGGACCCAGACCGGGCGAAGCGAGCGAGGCTTCGACGTCCGCCATCGCGGGGTAATGCAGTTCCCCGACGCAGTCATAGGCCTGGTCGGTGCGGTCGATGCCGCGCACCGCGTCGTTTTGCAGATAGACCGCCATCGGGTCCCAGAACGGCGCGTCCTGCATCGCCCGCCCGGCATGAAGCCGCCAGCGGCGCACGAACTGCGTAAACGACAACTCGGGGCGCCGCTTTTCGGCGTAGACTAGCTTGAACATCGCGGCCATCTCCTCGGCGCAGTCTGGCCGTTCTTGCAGCGAAATGCCACCGCTCCGCGTCCAGTCTGTCCGGACGGCACCGGCATTCCCGAAAATCCCGGTTGAAAAGATCGGTCGCGGGGCGCCATCATGTCCGGTTCACATCAGGAGCAGACCCCGTGGCAGATATGGCCGCTTTCGACTGGCAGGATCCGTTCGACCTCGACGGGCAGTTGAGCGAGGATGAGCGCATGGTGCGCGACAGCGCGCGGGCCTATGCGCAAGGCAAGCTCCAGCCGCGCGTGATCGAAGCCTTCGCGCGGGAATACACCGACCCCGAGATTTTCCGCGAAATGGGCGCGCTGGGCCTGCTCGGGCCAACCATTCCGGGAGCCTACGGCGGGGTCGGGGCGAATTATGTCGCCTATGGCCTGGCCGCGCGCGAGGTGGAGCGGGTCGATTCGGGCTATCGGTCGATGATGTCGGTGCAATCCAGCCTCGTGATGTATCCGATCTATGCCTATGGTTCCGAAGCACAGCGGCTGAAGTACCTGCCCAAACTCGCCAGCGGCGAATGGATCGGCTGTTTTGGGCTGACCGAGCCCGACGCGGGCTCCGATCCGGGCGGGATGCGGACCCGCGCGGCGCGCACGGCAGACGGCTATTGCCTGTCCGGCGCCAAGACGTGGATTTCGAACGCGCCGATCGCCGACGTGTTCGTCATCTGGGCGAAATCGGACGCCCACGGCGGCGCGATCCGGGGTTTCGTTCTCGAACAGGGGATGAAGGGCCTGTCCGCCCCCAGGATCGAGGGCAAGCTCTCGCTACGGGCCTCGATCACCGGGATGATCAACCTTGATGACGTGGAGGTGCCGCAAGACGCGCTGCTGCCCAACGTTCAGGGGCTGAAAGGGCCGTTCGGCTGCCTCAACCGCGCGCGCTACGGTATTTCGTGGGGCGCGCTGGGGGCGGCCGAGGCGTGCTTTCACGCCGCCCGCCAGTATGGTCTGGATCGCCATCAGTTCGGCCGCCCGCTGGCGGCGACCCAGCTTTACCAGAAGAAGCTGGCCGACATGATGAGCGATATCGCGCTGGGCCTGCAGGCGTCCCTGCAGGTCGGCCGGTTGATGGACCAGGGCCGGTTCGCGCCGGAAATGGTCTCGATCGTCAAGCGCAACAATGTCGGCAAGGCGCTCGATATCGCGCGGATGGCGCGCGACATGCACGGCGGCAACGGCATCTCGCAGGACTACCCGGTGATGCGCCACATGGTGAACCTGGAAACCGTGAACACCTACGAAGGTGCACACGATGTCCACGCGCTGATCCTCGGGCGGGCGATCACCGGCATTCCTGCGTTCTGATTGGCCGGCCCCGATGGCTGGCTGGTCGCTCAGCCGGTCGGCAGGCGCGGCTGGTTGGCCAGCTGCG
>JANLUV010000159.1:0-2897 GCA_031363685.1 Alphaproteobacteria bacterium
CCGCGCTGATGGACTGGGGCTTTGCCGCATTCGAAAGCAGGTCACTGTTTCCCGCCGGAGCCAGCGTCGGCACCGCGCAGGTCCAGAACGGCGCGCATCGTTCGGTCCCGCTTGTGACTCCCGTGGCCTATGCGGCCGCCAGTCCGCGCGGCACCCGCGATCCGGTCGCCTTGCGGATTATCTATGACGGCCCGCTCGCAGCGCCGATCCTCAAAGGCACCCCGGTTGCCGACCTCGAAATCCGCGTCGGCAGCCAGCCTCCGCACCGCCTGCCGCTGGTTGCCGGCGCAGACGTACCCCGGGCCGGCCTGTTCACCCGGTTGCTCAATGGCCTGAGCGGGCTGTTTTCTTGAGCGTCCCCGGCCGGTTCATCGCTTTCGAAGGCGGGGAGGGGGCGGGCAAGTCTACCCAGGCCCGCTTGCTGGCCGAGGCGCTGATCGCGCGCGGCGCCGATGTAGTCGTAACCCGCGAACCCGGCGGCACGCCCGGCGCCGAGGCGATCCGCGCGCTGCTGCTCGCCACCGAAGGCGATGGCTGGCTGCCCCGCGCCGAGGCCCTGCTGTTCGCCGCCGCCCGCTCCGATCACGTTGAACGCCTGATCCGCCCCGCGCTGGCCGCCGGAACATGGGTCATCTGCGACCGTTTCGTCGATTCGAGCCGTGCCTATCAGGGCGGCGGCGCAGGCCTGACCGACGAGGACCTGCTGGCGCTGCACCGCATCGGCAGCGGCGGCCTGTTGCCCGACCTGACCCTGCTGGTCGAAGTCCGCCCCGATGTCGCCGCCGCCCGTCTCGCCCGCCGCGATATCGCCGGAACCGATCGCATCGGCGGCCGCCCGGCCGAATTCCACGCCCGCGTCGCCGCCGCATTCGATCGCTTCGCCGCCGCTGAACCGCTGCGCTTGGCCCGGATCGACGGCAACGGCGCGCCCGGAGACACCCACGCCGCCATCCTCGCTGCAGTCGGGCAAGCGGGATGAGCCTGATCGGCCATCAGGAACCGTGGCACGAATGGCGCGCCGCGCTGCACTCGGGCCGGATGCACCACGCCTGGCTTCTCGCGGGCAAGCAGGGGGTGGGCAAGGCCAGCTTCGCGCTGGCCGCCGCGCGTGAACTGGTCGCCGAACCCGGGCTGGCGCAGCCTGTCCTGCACCCCGACATCCTGATCCTCAATCACCTGCCGAGCAACGATGACGAGCAGAAGAAGAAGGACGAGGGCAAGCCGTATGCCATCAAGCGCAACATCTCGGTCGACCAGATCCGCCAGATCCAGCACCGCCTGACCACCCGGCCCACGCTGGGCAGCCGCCGCGCGATCATCATCAATCCGGCCGACGACATGGAAAAGGGCGCGGTCAACGCCCTGCTCAAAAGCCTTGAAGAACCGCCGATCGGGAGCTTTTTCCTGCTCGTCGCGCACCGTCCGGGCCGGCTGCTGCCGACGATCCGCTCGCGCTGCCGGACCTTGCGGTTTCCGGCGCTGACCGACGCGCAAGTCGATACCGTGCTCGCTCGCCACGCCCCGCAGGCCACCGCCGCCACGCGGGCAGCAGCAGTCGCGGCGGCCGAGGGATCACCCGGCGCGGCGCTGGGTTTCGTCGAACAGGATCTCGGCGCGCTGCATGACCTGATGGACCGCCTCGTGGCCGAAGGCGACGATCAATTCGCCCTGCGCGGCGCGCTTGCCGGGGAAATCGGCGCCCGGCCGGATCGGGAACGGCTGCTGGCCACGCTGGATCTCGCCCGCGCTGTCCTCGCCGCCCGGGTCGCCCACGCTCCTGCCGCCCAGCGCATCCGGATCATCGAGGCCCACGCCGCGCTGGCGACGCTGACCGCGCAGGCGCCGACCTACAATTATGACCCCGGGCTGCTGGCGATGGAAATCGGCGGGTTGCTCGCCTCGGCGGCGATGCCTAGAGAGGCGGCCTGATCTTTTACGCAGGACGTTTCCCCCGGATGGCCGAACCCTATTACATCACCACGGCGATCAGCTATCCCAACGGCAAGCCGCACATCGGCCACGCCTACGAGGCGATCGCCGCCGATGTCATCGCCCGATTCAAGCGGTTGCAGGGGCGCGACGTGCGGTTCCAGACCGGGACCGACGAACACGGCCTGAAAATGGCCCAGAAGGCACGCGACCTTGGCCAGACACCGAAGCAACTGGCTGATGAAATGTCGCAATATTTCATTGATATGTGCGATGCTCTGAATGTCAGCTATGACGTTTTCATTCGCACCACCGAACCACGCCACCACGGCGCCACGCAGGAACTCTGGCGCCGGATGGAGGCCAAAGGTGACCTGTACCTCGATCGCTACGAGGGTTGGTACTCGGTCCGCGACGAAGCCTATTACGATGAAAGCGAACTGGTCGCGGGGGACGGGGGCGAACAACTTTCGCCCCAGGGTACTCCGGTCGAATGGACGGCCGAGGAAAGCTGGTTCTTCCGTCTGAGCAACTATGCCGAACCGCTGCTGGCGCTATATCGCGATCATCCCGAATTCCTGCAGCCGGACAGCCGCCGGAACGAGATCACCCGCTTCGTCGAAGGCGGGCTGCGCGACCTGTCGGTGTCGCGCACCAGCTTCGACTGGGGGATCAAGGTCCCCGGCAGCGACGGCCATGTCATGTACGTGTGGGTCGATGCGCTGACCAACTACCTGACCGGACTTGGTTTTCCGGAAGTGGGCGGTGATTTCGCCAAGTGGTGGCCGGCAGACCTGCACCTGATCGGCAAGGACATCGTCCGCTTCCACGCGGTCTATTGGCCGGCCTTCCTGCTCAGCGCCGGGCTGGAACTGCCCAAACAGGTGTTCGGCCACGGCTTCCTGCTCAATCGCGGGCAGAAGGAATCGAAGTCGCTTGGCAACGTCACCGACCCGCTGGCGCTGGCC
>JANLUV010000185.1:0-2922 GCA_031363685.1 Alphaproteobacteria bacterium
CAATCCGCTCGCCGCCGCCGCCGCGTTCCATGCCGAAGTGCTGCCGCGCGTGCTCGCGCTGCTGGATGCTTCCCCGGCGGGGGAGGGGTGCCACCCGCAGGGTGGCGGAGGGGGAGTGCACCTCACCCTCGTGTTTGCCGCCGCCGGCCATCCCCACCGCGCCTGGCGCGAAGCCGCGATCCAGACCATCGCCCGCGAATGCGCCCCGGCGCGCATCAATGCCGTTGCCTCGGCCGAGGAGCCCGCGATTGCCGCCGCTGCGGCCTACATCGCCGCCGCGCCCGGGCTGACCGGCCAATATTTCCCGCTCGATAGCCATGGTGCGGGCGCTGTGATAAACTCGGCCGGATGACCGTGGCCAATCCCCTCGTCGATCAGTTTGCGCGCCGGATCAGTTATCTGCGCCTGTCGGTCATTGACCGGTGCGATCTGCGCTGCGCCTATTGCATGCCCGAACGGATGACCTTCCTGCCCAAGGCCGAAGTGCTTACGCTCGAAGAACTGCACCAGCTGGCACTCGGCTTCATTGCGCGCGGGATCACCCGGCTGCGCCTGACCGGGGGCGAACCGCTCGTCCGGCGCGACATGATCGAACTGGTCCGCGCCATTGGCCGCAAGCTTGGAGCCAATGACGGTAACGGGGGGCTTGAGGAACTGACCCTCACCACCAACGGCACTCGCCTGGCCGAATTTGCCGACAGTCTGCGCGGTGCGGGCGTGCGCCGGATCAACATCTCGCTCGATACGCTGGACCGTGCCACGTTCGCGAAGATCACCCGGCGCGACATGCTGCCGCAAGTGCTCGAAGGGATCGCCGCGGCCCGCGAAGCCGGGCTGACGGTCAAACTCAACACCGTCGCGCTGAAGGGCATCAACGAAGCCGAAATTCCCGATCTGGTCGGCTGGGCGCACGGACAGGGCATCGAACTCACCTTGATCGAAATCATGCCGCTGGGCGAGGTGGAGCAGGACCGCTTCGATCATTACCTGCCGCTGTCCACCGTGCGCGACAGCCTCGATCGCCGCTGGACGCTCACCCCCAGCAGCCACCGCACCGGCGGCCCGGCGCGGTATGTCGATGTGGCGGAAACCGGCGGGCGGCTCGGCTTCATCACTCCCCTCACCAACAACTTCTGCGAAGGCTGCAACCGCATCCGCGTCACCGCCACCGGCCAGCTCCACCCCTGCCTCGGCGGGACCGAGCAGGTCGATCTGCGCGGGGCGCTGCGCTCGGCCGATCCGGAAGCTGCGCTCGCCGCCGCGCTCGAGTTTGCGATGCGGATCAAGCCCGCCCGCCACAACTTCCTGATCGACCGGCCCGGCGCCGCCCCCGCGCTCGCCCGCCACATGTCGACCACGGGCGGGTAAGGGCGGCTTGATTGATGGCCAAACTGCTGTTTCTCGGCCAGCTGGAAGATATCGCCGGGGCGCCCGATCTCACCGTACCCCTGCAGGGGCCGACCACGCTGGCCGATATCCTGCTGATGCTCCCGCCCATTCTCGGCGACGCGCTGTCTGGCCCCAAAGTGAAGCTGGCGCTGAACGGCACGCTCGTCACGTCCGCAGACCTGATCCTGATCGATGCCGACGAACTCGCCTTCCTGCCTCCGGTCAGCGGCGGCTGAGCGCATGGCCGACGTCCGCCTCGCGCTCGAACCGTTCGATCCGGCGGCTGAACTCACCGCCTTCGCCGCCGCCCACGGCGGGGCTGGCGGGATCGTCTCGTTCCTCGGACAAGTCCGCGCGGGCGAGGGCGTCGAAGCCCTCGAACTGCGGCATTTCCCCCCGCTCACCCTGCCCGGGATGCAGGCGCTGGCGCAAACCACCCGCGACCGCTGGCCGCTGGCGGGCCTCTGTATAATCCACCGCAGCGGGGTGATGCACCCCGGCGATCCGATCGTGTTCGTGGCCACCGCCGCCCGCCACCGCCGGGACGCCTTCGCCGCTGCCGATTTCGCGATGGACCACCTCAAAAGCGACGCATGGTTCTGGAAGCGCGAACAGGCGGCCGGCCACTGGCGCTGGATCGAACCGCGCGAACAGGATCACGCCGATCTCGCCCGCTGGGGCCGAGGTTAAAAATCCGCCGCGTTGATCTTTATCAACGAATCGCCCGTCGCTCCCGCTCAGACGTCCGTCACCCGGTCGTTCGAATTGCCCGGCGGGCGCTACGGGATGACCGTCGCCTGCTACCTCGGCTTGCTCAGGCGGCCTCACCGCTGCCGAGGCTTCGGCGCAAGTGCTGATCCTGCCCGTGCTGCTGCTGTTCTGGGGTGCGGCGATCGCGGTGATTTTCGCGGTCGTTCGGCACTGAGGACCAAGCTTCAGGGGACCAGGCCTCAGGACCGGAGCTGTTCGCCCGACAGATCACCGGGAGTTCACCCTCCCAACCGGCCCCCGAGGTCGGCCAGAACCGCATCTTCATCGGCGACCCATGCGGTAACCTGGTCGCGGACGGCGGCGATGGCAACCCCATCGCCGCCGTCTATCCGTTCACCGACATAGAGCCGGTCCAGCTCGCCCAGCGAAACCATCGCATCGCTCCGCGCGCTCTCCAGATCGGCGATCGCCACCGTCGCCACCGACCACGCCTCGCTCGCCGTTGCTGCCCCGCGCGCTGCCGAAACCAGCTGGGCGGCGCGGGCGCGGTTGCCATCGAACCGGCCATGCGCGGCGCGCGCGGCCTCCTGCAACTGCGCCAGCCGCGTGGTCAGGTCGGCTGAAACCGGGGCCTGCGTCACCGTGGCATCGGGGGCAGGGCTGACTACCGGCGCGCTGCCGGCGAATCGCCCTCCACCGGCAACCGGCCCGGCATGTGCAACCGTGGTCCCCGCCGCAACGACGCTGGCCGATGCCGCCTTCTCTGGCTGACGCCGTGCGAGCGAAGGAAACTCGCCGCCAGAGGTGCAGCCGGCAATCACG
>JANLUV010000221.1:0-3972 GCA_031363685.1 Alphaproteobacteria bacterium
GCCGCTCGGTGAGTTCGAAGCGGATCGCGGCGGCGGCCTGCTTCATCGTCGGGCCGGGGGTGACATAGTGCGAATTGGCATAGACCCGCACCGTGTCGAGTTTCGTCCCGGGCTTGCCGGTCAGCGGATCGAATTCCACGATCTGTTCGATCTCGTCGCCGAAGAACGAAACGCGCCAGGCCATGTCTTCGTAATGGCTCGGGAAGATTTCCAGGTTGTCGCCCCGCACGCGAAAGTTGCCGCGCGCGAAGGCGGCGTCGTTGCGCTTGTACTGCAGCGCCACCAGCTTGCGGATGATCTCGCGCTGGTCAACCGTGTCGCCGCGCTTCAGGTCGAAGATCATCGCCGAATACGTCTCGACCGAACCGATCCCGTACAGGCAGCTGACCGACGCGACGATGATCACGTCGTCGCGTTCGAGCAGCGAACGCGTGGCCGAATGGCGCATCCGGTCGATCGCCTCGTTCACCGAGCTTTCCTTCTCGATGTAGGTGTCGGATCGCGGTACGTAGGCCTCGGGCTGGTAGTAATCGTAGTACGAAACGAAATACTCGACCGCGTTGTCCGGGAAAAAACTGCGGAATTCGCCATAGAGCTGCGCCGCCAGGATCTTGTTGGGCGCCAGCACCAGCGCCGGGCGCTGCAACTGCTCGATCATCTAGGCCATGGTGAAGGTCTTGCCCGAACCGGTCACGCCCAGCAGTACCTGGGTCATCTCGCCGTCCAGCGCGGTGGCGACAAGGTCGGCGATTGCGGTCGGCTGATCGCCGGCGGGCTCGTATTCGGACACGATCCGGAACGGCTTGCCCGGCTCGCTTTTTTCCGGGCGTTCGGGCTTGTGCGGGACGAACGAGCCCGAGGTATCGGGTTCGGCAAGTCCGCGACGGATGACGAGTTCGGCCATGGGCGGCAATATGGCTGTTCGCGTCCCGTTCCGCAACACGCGCCGGAAGGAAGGCCGCTGTCAACCATGCTCCGGGAGTTTGCGGTCAACCCTGTAACGCGGGGCAGAATTGCCGTTCTTTCATTGCGGGGAACGGACGAAAGGTCGTTGATGATGCGCGATGCAATTGACGAAGCACGCCGTTCCCAGCGCCTCGCGCTGGTCCTGCCGGCGCGCTGCCGTACCTTGAACGGCTTTGTCGATGATGTGGTCATCCGCGATATTTCGCCCGAAGGGTGCCGGATCATGAGCTTTGCGCTGTCTGCCCGCCTCGGCGCCCAGGTCGTGCTGCGGCCGCGGGGCATGGAAAGCCTGTGCGGCACGGTGCGCTGGGTCAGCGGGCACGATGCGGGGATTGCATTCGATCGTCCGCTGTATGCGCCGGTGGTCGAACACCTGCACCGCAGTTACGCCGAATTCCTGCCGCCCGAGCGGTCGCTGCGCGGCACCGGGCCGCGCAGGCTGGCGGCTTGATCGGCGCCATGGTGTTCCCAAGCGCGTTGGCATGATGACGATCGACTGATAGCTTGTTCCCTCCGGTTACCAGGTGGAGGAGAACAACCCATGCGCCGTTTCCTGATCGTACCCACGCTCGCGGCGCTGGCGCTGGCGCTGGCCGGCTGCAAGCAGGACGCCGCCCCGTCCGGGGGCGAGGGCAAGTCGCTCGCCGAAGCCGCGCGCGAAGCCGATGCCCTGCCCAAGCCGCAGCCCGGGCTCTATCGCTCCGAGGTAACGATGATGAGCTTCGACGCGCCGGGAATGCCGCCGCAGGCGATCAGCCAGATGAAGGAGATGTTCTCCCGCACGCAAAGCGGCACCGAATACTGCCTGACCGGCGAAGATGCCGCGAAAGGGTATGAGGAACGGGTGAAAAAACTGTCCGGCCAGCCGAATTGTGCGTTCGATCACTATTCGGCCAATCGCGGCAAGCTCGACGCCAAGCTGACCTGCAAGGGCGAGCAGGGCATGGCCTCGGTCATGACCATGCAGGGCACGATGACCCCGACCGGATCGGACGTGACGATGAGCATGGACCAGTCCGGCGCAGCGATGCCGGGCGGCAGCATGAAAATGACGATGAACGTGAAGACGGCCCGGGTCGGCGATTGCAAGTAGGGGCCGGCGGGGGCATTCTGGCGCATCCGGGGCGGCGAATCCGGGGAACCGCGCCCGGTTCCCCGCCGTTCAGCCCCCACACAGCTTATGGATGACACCCTGCGACGATGATGATGCTGGCCCAGTTGCGCGATGCGGCGAACAATACCGGCGAGGGCCTGCGCCGCAGCGGCGAAGGGCTGCGCCGGCGGGCCGCCCTGGCCCGGCAGCCGCGGCCGCACGGCATCAGCACCCCGCCACTGGCCCTGCTCTGGCGCGAACTGGCGGTATTGTTTGGCGGACGGCGCGGTTCCGGGCCGATCGATCCGGCCGAGCGCCCGCTGCCGGTGATGATCCTGCCCGGATTTGGGGCTCACCCGGGGCGCATGCGGCACATGGCCGCAGCGCTGGTGGCGGCTGGCCACCGACCCTACGATTGGGGCCTCGGCGCCAATTTCGGCCCGACACCGGAAAATTTCGCGTTTCTCATCGCCCGGGTCAGCCGGATCGCGCGGCTTGAAGGCGAGCCGGTCGCGCTGGTCGGGTGGAGTCTTGGCGGGCTGTTCGCGCGCGAGATTGCCAAGGCCCGGCCCGAAGCGGTGGCCAAGGTGATCACGATGGGCACGCCGTTTTCGGGCGACCGACGGGCGAACAACGTCTGGCGCGCCTATCAGGTGATCACCGGGCACGCGGTCGATGCCCCGCCGGTGACCGGCGATTTCGCGGTCAAGCCGCCGGTCCCGACCGTCGCGATCTGGAGCCCCAGGGACGGCGTCATCTCCCCGCGCTCGGCCTGCGGCTGGCCGGGCGAGCGGGATCGCGCGGTCGCCCTGCGGTGCAGCCACCTGGGCTTTTCGGGCAATGCCGCTGCCATTGCAGCCGTGCTGCGCGAACTCGATCACGCCGAAACGGGCACCCGTTTGCCGGTCGATGACCAGCCGGCCGCTGGTGATACCCCGCTGGTGGTTACTGCACCGCGCCGGGGCGAGTTGGGCGCGCTGGTGCGTTCGAGCGTCGCTTGATCCCCGGATTGATCTGTCGGCGGACAGGACCCGCGCCGTAAGGGGCCTGTAATGCCACCGAAACGGATGCTGTCGCCATGATCACGATGGCTGGCGCTAAACTTATCTTATCCATTCGCACTTATCGCCAGCGGGATGAGACGGAGAAGCGTTCCTCAATTCCTGGCCCGGCTGGCGGTGCTGCTGGCGGTCGGACTGGCGCTGCTGGCGGGACTGCCTGCGCTTGCCGACGCGGTTGCGCCGGGGGCTGACCGGGGTGCGCCCGGTGCGCCGGGGGCCGTGCACCGGTCCGGTTGCATCGCCGCCCGCGAGCCCGGTGATACCGCCCAAAGTATGTTCGCACAGCCCGGCCGGTTCGATTGCCAGACCGCTCACTGGCGCTTTCGTTCGGGCAATTACTGGGTCTGGCTGCGGTTGCCGGCGGCCGGCGCAATCACGGGAACCGGGCAGGACTTCCGCTTCGTCCCGGAATGGCAGCGCGCCCTTGTGGTCCATAGCCGCGATGCCGAAGGCCGGATCGTCAGCCGCCAATACGGCGATGACAGCCTGTCGCGCTACGTCGGGCTCGGCGGCGCGATCAGTGTTCCGCTCGACGGGCACGATCAGCCGGTCACCGATATCCTGATCGGCATCGACGGCGCGCTCAATACCGCCGGGCTGGTGGGCGATCCGCAACTGCTGTCGCATGATCAGTCCCACGGCCAGGAACTGGTCGCGACAGCGATCTTCGCCGCCTTTGCCGGGCTCAGCATCGGGTTGTTCTGCTACAACATCGTCCTGTGGCTGACGATCCGCGAACGCATCCAGTTCACTTATTGCCTCTCGCTGCTGGCGATGCTGGCCTATGTCTGGGCCAGTTCGGGGGCGATGGCCGCGCAATTCCCGGCCGTGCCGCATACGGCACGGCTGGCG
>JANLUV010000241.1:0-3485 GCA_031363685.1 Alphaproteobacteria bacterium
TGCTGCGCGGCGATGGCGGCTTTGGCGGTCCGCCCGATCCGCGTGTCAGCTGGACCCAGCCGGACCGCGCGCCCGATGCGATGGCCGAATTTGCCATCAGCCCACGTGCCGCACTGATCTATCGCCTGTCGGGCGACTGGAACCCGCTGCACCTCGATCCGGCGATTGCCGCGAAGGCCGGCTTCCCGCGCCCGATCCTGCAGGGCCTGGCCAGCTATGGTATTGCCGGCGCCGCAATCTCGCGCGCACTCGGCCGCGATGCGGCGCAGCTGAACCACCTCGCCTGCCGCTTTGCGGGGATCGTCCTGCCGGGCGATACGCTGCGCTTCAGCATCTGGCAGGATGACACCAACCGGGCGCGTTTCGTCACCCACATCGGCAGCGATGACGAGCAGCGCAAGGTGCTCGACGCCGGCGGAATCGGCTGGAGAGCATGATGAATAGCAGAGAAGTCGCCGCGAAGCTGAAGTCGGGCCTGCGCATTCCGGTCATGGCCGGGCCGATGTTCATCGCTTCCACCCCGGAACTGGTAATCGCGCAGTGCCAGGCCGGGATCATCGGCTCGATGCCCGCGCTCAACGCGCGCACGGCCGAGCAACTCGACGCCGACATTACGAAGATCAAGGCGGCGGTGGGCGATGCGCCCTATGCGATCAATCTTGTTGCGCACAAAAGCAACTCGCGGCTCGATCCGGACCTCGAAGTCGTGCTGCGCCACAAGGTACCGATCGTGGTGCTGGCGCTGGCCGCCAACCCCGATCTGGTGCGTCAGCTGCAGGCCAACGGTGCGCTGGTGTTCCAGGACGTGGTCAAGGATCGCCATGCCCGCAAGTGCGCCGAAATGGGCGTGGACGGGATCATCGCGGTCGGCTCGGGCGCAGGTGGCCACACCGGCGACATTTCGCCCTTCGCGCTGATGCAGGAAATTCGCGAATGGTGGGACGGGCTGCTGCTGCTCTCGGGCTGCATTGCCAACGGCCGCTCGGTGCTGGCCGCCGAAGTGCTGGGGGCGGATTTCGCCTATATCGGCTCTGCCTTTCTCGCCTCGACCGAGGCGCAGACGCAGGCCGGGTTCAAGCAGATGATCGTTGATGGCGCCGCCGCCGATATCGTCACCACCAACGGCTTTACCGGCGTCAATGCCAACTTCCTGCGTCCGTCGCTGCGCGAACACGGGCTCGATCCCGATAACCTCAAGAAACGCGAAGGCGGCGGGATCAACATCGACGGCGGCGGCGACAACGCCAAGGCGTGGAAGGAAATCTGGAGCGCCGGACAAGGCATCGGCGTGATCAAGCGCGCCGAACCGGCGGCCGCCTATATCGACTGGCTGGTCGAAGATTACCGCGCCGCGCGCACCGCGATGGGCATGCCGGCCTGATGTCTTCTCCGAATGATTCCCCTGCCCTGAAAGGTTCCCCCGCCATGTCGCTCGATCCGCTCTACCAGCCGCTCCAGCTTGGTGACTTGACTCTGCCCAACCGCGTAATCATGGCCCCGCTGACCCGCGCCCGGGCTACGCCCGGTAATGTGGCAACGCCGGTGATGGGCGAATATTACGCGCAGCGCGCCGATTGCGGGCTGATCGTGTCCGAAGCGACCGCTGTCCATCCCAAGGGCATGGGCTGGTACCGGGCGCCGGGGATCTGGAACGCCGAAATGGTCGCGGGCTGGGCCGGGGTGACGGCGGCCGTCCACGCCGCCGGCGGGCGCATCTTTGCGCAGTTGTGGCACATGGGCCGGCTCGTCCTGCCCGATTACCTTGGCGGCGAGCAGCCGATCGGGCCTTCGCCGATTGCGGGGATTGGCGAAACCTTCACCCCGCCGCCGGCCGATTACACCGGCGGGTTCCTGCCGATGAAACCTTATGTCGTCCCGCGCGAAATGAACCAGGCGGATATTGATGAGGTCGTCGGGGCCTATGGCCAGGCTGCCGCCAACGCGCTCGCAGCCGGGTTCGACGGGGCGGAAATCCACGCGGCGAACGGGTACATCATCGACCAGTTCCTCCAGTCGAACACCAACCAGCGGACTGATGGTTACGGTGGCAGTGCCGAAAACCGGGTCCGTCTGCTGCGCGAAGTGCTGATTGCAGTTACCGCGAAAATCGCCCCCGGGCGCGTCGGTCTGCGCATCAGCCCGACCAGTGAACGCAAGGGCATGGGCGATGAAAACCCGGCCGCGCTGGCCGAAGCGGTCGCCACGCTCGCGCAGGACTTGGGCCTTGGCTATATCCACCTGATCGAACCAATCGCCTCGGGCTTCATGGAAAAACCTGAAAACCCGGTGATTGACCGGGTCCGGGCGCTGTTTCACGGCGTGCTGATCCAGAACGGCAGCTTCGATGGCCCCACGGCGGCGGCCTGCATCGCGGCGGGCAAGGCCGATGCGGTCTCGTTCGGCCGGCCCTATATCTCCAATCCCGATCTGGTTGCGCGGATGCGCGCCACCCAGCCGCTGGCCGTGCCGAACTTCGATTATGCCTATGTGGGTGAGGAGCAGGGTTATGTCGATTATCCGCGCTACGCCGGATAATCGAATCAGCGTCCGGTGACCTCGCGCGGCACAAACAGGCGGTAGATCGGGCGCAGCAGCCAGTTCGGCACGAACTGCGCCCGTTCCTCCAGCGCCACGCGCCCGCGCGGATGATCCATCAGGCCGGGGTAGGGCAGGGGAAACCGGTAGCCGCGCCGGTCTTTGCAAAATTCGATGGCGGCGATGTGCTTGACGTTCTTGTAGCCGTAATGCGCCGGTGCGATCAGCCGCAGCGGCCCGCCGTGCGCCAGCCCCAGCGGCGCGCCGTCGAGCGTATCGGCCAGCAGCACGTCATCGGCCAGCAGATCGTCCAGCGCCATCGCGCAGCGATACCCGTCCAGTCCGTGGAACACGACGGTGCCAGCTTCGGGCAAGGGCCGGGCAAGCGCCGCGCAGAATTCGGCAAAGCGCACACCCTGCCATGCGCACCCGAACACCGACCAGGTTGTCACGCAGTGAAAATCTGAAACCTGCGTCACCCGGGCGAGGCCAGCTAGCTCCGCATCGATCGTGCGCGGCTGCGCCACCATCCCGCGCAGTTCTAACCGTGCCGGACCCTCGTGCACGACCGCGTTGGTGCGGAAGCGTCCAAGGCCGAAACGGATGAATGCCCGTCCGGCGAATTGCCCGGGGGGCAGCTTCGGGCCGGGCGATCCGCTGTCAGCCGACATTGCGCCCCGCATCGGCCCAGAACGGCGCGCGCAGGTCCTTCTTGGAAATCTTCCCGCTTGGCACGAGCGGGAAGCTGTCCATGAACGTCACGCTTTTCGGCACCTTGTATCCGGCCAGCCGTTCGCGGGCGAACGCAATCAGTTCGGCCTCGTCAATTTGCGCGCCGTCCTTGCGGATCACGCACGCTTTCACCGCCTCGCCCCAGCGCGCGTCGGGCACGCCGATCACTGCCACCACCGCCACGAAGGGATGGGTGGACAGCACGTTCTCGACCTCGG
>JANLUV010000254.1:0-1573 GCA_031363685.1 Alphaproteobacteria bacterium
CCTGGCACGCGGTGCGCGACGCTTTTTGAACTGAACGAACAGAAGTCCATGAGAGAACACATGGCTGCCAACAAGGTCATCATCAGCTGCGCGATCACGGGTTCGATCCACACCCCGTCGATGTCGCCCCACCTGCCGGTCACCGCGCAGGAAATCGCCGACAGCGCACTGGGCGCAGCCGAGGCCGGCGCCGCGATCGTCCATCTCCACGCGCGCGATCCGGAAACCGGCAAGCCGGTGCATACCCCGGAAGATTTCGAGCCGTTCCTGCGGGTAATCAAGCAGCGCAGCGACGTGGTGGTGAACCTGACCACCGGTGCTTCGCCCTACATGCCGGTGGAATACCGCGTGAAACCGGCCGAGGTGTGGAAGCCGGAAGTCGCCAGCCTCAACATGGGCTCGATGAATTTCGGTCTGTTTCCGATGCTGAAACGCTACAAGGAATTCAAGCACGCGTGGGAGCCGGAAATGCTCGAGGCCAGCCATGACCTGGTGTTCCGCAATTCCTTCAAGGACATCCGCTACGCGCTGGAAACCCTGAACGCCACCGGCACCCGGTACGAGTTCGAGTGCTATGACACCAGTCACCTCTACAACCTGCACTACTTCTGGCAGGAAGGGCTGGTTCAGGGTCCGCTGTTCATCCAGACATGCTTTGGTCTGCTGGGCGGGATCGGCGCCCACCCGGACGACGTGATGCACATGAAGCGCACCGCCGACCGCCTGTTCGGCGACAACTATCGCTGGTCGGTGCTGGCCGCAGGCGTAGCGCAGATGCGGGTCGCCGCGATGGCCGCATCAATGGGCGGGCATGTCCGCGTGGGACTTGAGGATTCGCTGTGGCTCGGCCGCGGCCAGCTGGCCGAAACCAACGCCGCGCAGGTCAGCCGGGTGCGCCAGATCATCGAAGGCCTTGGCCTCGAGGTCGCCACGCCGGATGAGGCCCGCGAAATTCTGCAGCTGAAGGGCGCCGACAAAGTCGGCTTCTGAATACCCAGGTACGTCAAGGAACAGCCATGACTCTCCCCCTTCCGGAGCTGACCCAGTTCCGCGTCGAACCGCAGGCCACCGGCATCGTGCACTTCGTGTTCGATTGCCCGGACCGGACGATGAACGTCTTTTCCAACAAGGCGATCCACGAACTGGGCGCCTTCGCCGAATGGCTGCACCGCGCCGACGGCGTGCGCGGCGTGCTGATGCGGTCGGGCAAGGGCAACGGGTTCTGCGCCGGGGCGGACCTGATCGAACTGGGCGCCGCCTATGACATGATCGTTGCCGCACCCAAGGCCGACCGGTTCGACCTCGCGTTCGAGCATTTCTTCCCGCTGAGCCACGCGATCCGCCGGCTCGAAACCGCCGGGAAACCGGTGGCGGCGGCGATCGCGGGCGTGGCGCTGGGCGGCGGCTGCGAACTGGCGCTGGGCGCGCATTACCGGGTCGTCACCGATTCGAAGCGGGCGATGCTGGGCCTGCCGGAATATGCGGTCGGGCTGTTGCCCGGAGCCGGCGGCACCCAGCGCATGCCGCGGCTGGTAGGGATTGAACTGGGCCTTGAAGTGCTGCTGCAGGGCCG
>JANLUV010000297.1:0-5119 GCA_031363685.1 Alphaproteobacteria bacterium
CCAGGCTGGTCATCAGGATCGGCCGCAGCCGGAGCCGCGCGGCGGCGATTGCGGCGTCGAACGCGCCCATCCCCTCACGCATCCGTTCTTCGGCGAATTCGACGATCAGGATGGCGTTCTTGGCCGATACGCCGATGGTGGTGATCAGCCCAACCTGCAGGTAAATGTCATTGTTCAGCCCGGTCAGGCCCGCCGCCAGCAGCGCACCAAACACCCCGAGCGGCACGACCAGCAGCACCGACACCGGCACCAGCCAGCTTTCGTACAGCGCGGCAAGGCACAGGAACACGATCAGCAGCGACAGCGCGTAAAGCGCCGGGGTCTGCCCGCCCGACAGCCGTTCCTCGTAAGACAGACCGGTCCATTGCAGCGTGGTGCCGGGGGGCAGCTTGGCGTGGAGTTCCTCGATCGCCTGCATCGCTGCGCCGGTGCTGACCCCGGGTGCGGCGCCGCCCTGAATCTGCATCGCGGGCTGGCCATTGTAGCGGGTGAGTTGCACCGGGGCCTGAATCCAGCTGAGTGAACTGAACGCGCTATACGGCACCATGTCGCCATTGGCGCCGCGAACATAGAAGGCCCCTAGGTCCTCGGGCTTCATCCGGTAGGGCGCATCGGCCTGGATATAGACGCGCTTAACCCGGCCGCGATCGATGAAGTCGTTGACGTACTGGCCGCCCCACGCGGCCGAAATCGTGTTGTTGATCGAGGTAAGCTCGACCCCCAGCGCCCGCGCCTTGTCCTGATCGACCGCGATCTTGAGCTGCGGGGCATCTTCCAGCGACGTCGGGCGGACTTGCGCCAGCCGCTTGTCCTGCATCGCCATGCCGAGCATCATGTTGCGCAGCTGGACCAGCTTTTCGTGCCCCATGCCGACCTGATCGACCAGCTGGACATCAAAGCCGGTGGCATTGCCGAGTTCGGGCACCGCCGGCAGCACAAACGCGAAAATCATCGCATCGCGGAACTGCGAGAAAGTCCCCATCGCCCGTCCGGCGATCGCATCGACCTTGTTGGCGGCGCCCTTGCGTTCGCTCCAGTCCTTCATCTTGACGAAGGCGATGCCGCTGTTCTGACCCAGGCCGGCGAAACTGAATCCATTAACGGTGAAGACGCCCTCGACGTTGGCTTGTTCAGTCGTCAGAAAATGGTCACGAACCGTACTGAGACCCTTCGCGGTCCGTGCCGACGTGGCGCCCGACGGCCCTTGCACCATCGCGAGCAGCGAACCCTGATCCTCGTCGGGGAGAAAGCCCGTCGGCAGGCGGGCGAACAGTACCCCCATGCCGAGCACGATCATCGCATAGACCACCAGCGAGCGCTTCCGGTCGCGCGAGATGCGGCGGACCCCGCCTTCGTAACGCACCGCCCCGCGATCGAACCACCCGTTGAACCAGCGGAAGAAGCGGCCAGGCAGGCCGGTGCCTTCGTGCTTGCCGGCATCGTGGGGTTTGAGGATCGTGGCGCAGAGCGCCGGCGTCAGGATCAGCGCGACCAGCACCGACAGCGTCATCGCCGAAACGATCGTGATCGAGAACTGGCGGTAGATCACCCCGGTCGAGCCGCCAAAGAAGGCCATCGGCAGGAACACTGCCGATAGCACGAGGCCGATCCCGACCAGCGCGCCGCTGATCTCGTCCATCGACTTGCGCGCGGCTTCCTTGGGGCTGAGATGTTCGGTGGTGATCAGCCGTTCGACATTCTCGACCACGACAATCGCATCATCAACCAGCAGGCCGATCGCCAGCACCAACCCGAACAGAGTGAGCGTGTTGATCGAATAGCCCGCTGCCGCCATTATCGCGAAGGTTCCGAGGAGAACGACCGGAACCGCGATCGTGGGGATCAGCGTCGCGCGGAAGTTCTGCAGGAACAGGAACATCACGAGGAAGACGAGCACGACCGCAATGACCAGGGTTTCGACCACCTGCTTGATCGAAAGCTGGACGAACGGCGTGGTATCGTAGGGATAGATGACCGTCACGTCGGCCGGGAACGTCCGCGCGATTTCATCGACGCGGGTCTTGATGGCGTCCACGGTGTTGAGCGCGTTTGCCCCCGGGGCCAACTTGATGCCAACGCCTGCGGCCGGCTTGCCGTTGTATTCCCCGTCAAACCCATAGCCTTCGGCGCCGAGTTCGACCCGGGCCACGTCCTTCAGCCGCACAACCGCGCCGGTCCCATCGGTTTTCAGCCGGATGTTCCCGAACTCTTCGGCGGTCTGCAGCCGGGACTGCACCGCGACGGTAGCGTTGAGCATCTGCGTAGCGGGCGCGGGCTGGGCGCCGAGTTGTCCTGCGGAAACCTGGGCATTCTGGGCCTTGAGCGCCGTGGTTACCTCGGCCACGGTTAACTGGTAGGCGGTGAGCTTGAGCGGATCGACCCAGACCCGCATCGCGTACTGCGATCCGAACAATTCGATATCGCCGACCCCGTCGATCCGGCTGAGCGGGTCCTGAATCTGCGCAACGAGGAGGTCGGACAGATCGGCCACATCGTGCCGGCCGCTTTCCGAATAGAGGCCGACCACCAACAGAAAATTCTGGGTCGCCTTCGCCACCCGGACGCCCTGCTGCTGCACTTCCTGCGGGAGCAGCGGCGTTGCGGCCTGCAGCTTGTTCTGGACCTGCACCTGCGCGATATCGGGATCGGTGCCCTGTTCGAACGTCAGCGTGATCGTGACGCTGCCGGACGAACTGGACGACGACGAGAAATAGCGGAGGTGATCGACCCCCTTCATCTGCTGTTCGATGATCTGGGTTGTCGTGTTTTCCAGCGTGCGCGCATCGGCGCCCGGATAAACGGCAGTGATGCTGACCGATGGCGGGGCGATCGAGGGAAACTGCGCGACCGGCAAGGTCCGCAGCGCGAGCAGCCCCGCGAGCATCAGGATGATCGCGATAACCCAGGCGAAGATCGGCCGTTCGATGAAAAAGCGCGACATCGCGGGCTATTTCCCGGCTGGCACGGCGGGCGCCGGGGGTGCGGCGCGCGGAGTGTCGGTCCACGGCACGGCCTTGACCGGCGTGCCTGGCTGGAGGTTCTGCGCGCCTTCGACGATCACCCGCTCGCCCGGCTTCAGCCCGGCGGTAACCAGCCAGTTATCGCCCACGGTCCGCGTCGTGGTGATCGGGCGCGATTGCAGCTTGCCGTCGCTGCCGACGACGTTGACCAGCGCCCCGCCCGTTTCATCGCGGGAAACGGCGCGCTGGGGCACGAGCATCGCCTGGTGCTGCGTACCTTCGACGAATTCCGCCCGGACGAACATGCCGGGCAGCAGCAGGCCGCGCGGATTGTCGAACAGCGCGCGGATGGTCTGGCCGCCGGTGGCCGGATCGACCGTGACGTCGGTAAATTTCACCCGCCCTTCGAGCGGATAAGTGGTGCCGTCCTCCAGCTTCAGCCGCACGCGCGCGGCACCGGCATCGCGCGACAGGGTGCCGGCCAGCATCTGCTGGCGCAGGCGCAACTGATCGGCGCTGGACTGGATGATATCGACGTAGATCGGATCGAGCCGCTGGATCGTCGCCAGCGGATCGGCCTGTGCGGCGGAAACCAGCGCGCCGGTGGTGAAGGTGGAGCGCCCGATCCGGCCGGAGATCGGCGCGGTGACGGTGGTGCGCTGCAGATCGATCAGGGCGTTGCGCAGTGCAGCTTGCCGGGCCGCCACGTCGGCGCGCGCCGGCTGGGCGGCCGTTACCGCATTCTCGTGATCCTGCCGCGAAATCGCGTTCAGCTTGACCAGTTCGCCATAGCGCCGGGCCAGCCCCTCGCTCGAGGCGATCGCGGCGCGGGCGCGGGCCACGGCGGCGCGGGCGCTGGCGACTTGCGCCTCATAGGGCGCCGGATCAATCCGGTAGAGCGGCTGTCCGGCGCGGACCGGCTCGCCTTCCTGGAACAGCCGGGCGCGAATCAGACCGCCGACCTGCGGGCGCACGTCGGACGATTCGTACGGCGAAGTCCGCCCGGCCAGTTCGGTGCTGAGGGTGACCGGCTGGACCGTGACCGTGACAAAGCCGACCTGCGGCGGGCCCGGGGCCTGCTGCGGCGCCGGGCCACCACAGCTCGCCAGAACCAGAGCGGCTGCAATCGCGGTGGCCATCTTCCGCATGGGGCAATCCTCTGCTAAACGTGAGCGAGCGATCACTCACTTTTTGAGGGGCGATGCCTAGCGAGATTAAGGCAGCAACGCAAGAACGAGAGAAGATGCCCTTGGATACCGAAACCGATCTGGTCGAGTGCCGCACGACACGGGCCGCCGAGCGCCGTCGCCGGATCGCCGAAGCGGCGCGCAAACTGTTCGTGGAAAAGGGTTTTCACGGCACCGGCGTAGCACAGATCGCGGCTGATTCGGGGGTCGGCGTTGGCCAGCTGTATCGCGACTTCGCCAGCAAGGAGGAAATCGTCGCCGAAATCGTCCAGACCCATGTCGGGATATTCCTGGACGAGGAAGGGCTGCGCGACGCCGTGCTGCGACAGGATGGCAACGCCGCGCGGCAATGGCTGAGCCGCTTCCTTGAAGAAGGCGGCCAGCACGACGAACACGCCACCGACGATTGCGCGATATTCGCGGAAATCCACGCCGAGGCATCGCGTAATGACCGGATCGCCACCATTGTCCGCGATACCGATGCCCGCGTGCGCCACAACATCGCCACGGCGCTGGCGGTGCTGGCGCCCGGCGCGGCCAGCGCCGGGCGGCGCACAATGCTGGCCCGCATCATCCTGTCACTGGCCCATGGCCTGTGGCATCGGCTGATCACCGATCCCGGCGCGCCCCAAGCCGAACTGGCGCACTTCGCGTCCGAGTTGCTGCAACCCGAGATCGATGCACTGATCGCGGCCAGCCGGCCGGCCTGACCGCGATCTTGCGTGTCAGGCGGCGGCGTGAGCCGCCAGCCGTGCGCCCAGTTCGCCAAAGGCGGCGCTGTCGAAGTATTCCTCGATCCGCGAGATCTGGTTCCCGCGCACCCAGATAAACAGGCAGGCGTGGAGCGCGGGCATCGGCGTGCCATCGGCAAAGCGGCCAACCAGGCTGTGCTGCTGCACAACCCCTCCCTCGATAAGGTAACGGCGGATGTTGATGTATTCGAGCTCGGACGTGACTGCGAAAACGTCTGCC
>JANLUV010000305.1:0-2340 GCA_031363685.1 Alphaproteobacteria bacterium
CTTGCCGATCTGCGCCTTGCCCGAAAGCCCGGCGCCCAGCCCGATCAGGACGTTGCGCTTTTCGTAGGCGGCAATCCACCCGCTCGGCTTCATGGCGCCCTTGCGGATCATCGGTCCGGCCCGCATCGAGGTGTGGATTTCATCGCCGGTGCGATCAAGGAAGCCGGTGTTGATGAACACGATCCGGTCCTTCACCGCATGGATGCAGGCGCCAAGGTTGGCCGAAGTGCGGCGTTCCTCGTCCATCACGCCGACCTTCACGGTAAAGCGCGGCAGGCCGAGCAGGTCTTCCACCGCATCGAACAGGTCGTTGGTGAAACCGGCTTCCTCCGGCCCGTGCATCTTCGGCTTGACGATGTAGATGCTGCCGCCCTTGCCGTTATGCGCGCGGCTGTTGCGATACTGGCCCAGCCCCGTCACGTCATGCGCGCCGATCGCGCTGGTGATCACCGCATCCATGATCCCTTCGGGGATCTCGGCGCCATCGGCCAGCAGGATCGCCGGATTGGTCATCAGGTGGCCAACGTTGCGCACGAACAGCAGGCTGCGGCCCGGCAGAGTCAGCGCGGAACCGTCGAGCGCGGTCCACGCCCGGTCGGGGTTCAGCGTGCGGGTCAGGGTCTTGCCGCCCTTCTCGAAGGTGTCGGCCAGATCGCCGCGGATCACACCCAGCCAGTTGCGATAGGCCGCCAGCTTGTCCTCCGCGTCAACCGCCGCGATCGAATCCTCAAGATCGACAATCGTGGTAAGCGCTGCTTCCAGCACGATGTCGGAAATTCCCGCCGTGTCGCTGGCGCCCACCGGGGTGGAGCGGTCCAGCACCAGTTCGATATGCAGGCCGTTGCGGCACAGCAGCAGCCCGCCATTCTTGCGGGCCACCAGTTGCGCCGGATCGTCCAGGACCGGATCGCCCGTCCCGTCCCAGTCGCTCCAGCTCGCCCCGGCCAGCGGGACCGCCAGATCGAGGAACGCCCGCCCGGCCTTGATCACCGCCGCGCCGCGTACCGTATCATAGCCGCCCGGAATGGCCGGCGCCGCATCCAGCGCATCGGTGCCGTACCACGCATCATACAGGCTGCCCCAGCGCGCATTGGCGGCGTTGAGCAGGAACCGCGCATTCAGCACCGGCACCACCAGTTGCGGCCCGGCCATCGTCGCGATCTCGGCATCTACGTTTTGCGTTGCGATGGCGAACGGCGCAGGTTCTTCCACCAGATAGCCGATCTCCGTCAGGAACGCCTGATATTCACCCTGCTCGATCGGCTTGCCGGCGCGCGCGATATGCCACGCATCGATCTGCGCCTGCAACGCATCGCGCTTGTCCAGAAGCGCCCGGTTGCGCGGCGTCATTTCGGCCACCAGCGCGGCAAAGCCCGGCCAGAACGCGGCGGCATCCTTGCCGAGCGGGGGAAGCACTTCACCCTCGATAAACGCTGCCAGCTGCGCGTCGACCTGAAGGCCGGCACGATCGATCCGATCGTCGCGAATGGTCATATTACCTCACATCAAAACAGCCGCGCGTGGAGATCGCGCGAAGATCGTCAGACTATGGCTTGTCGGGGAGGACAGCGGCCTATTGACCGATCAAACCGGGCTTTGCAACAGTCGAGCGAGCGCGCTACACATTGTTTCGGATGCAACAGTTATCCAGCCCCGAGCGGACCCTTGTGGAGCGGATCGACCCTGCGGCCATGCTCGCGCAGGTCGAGGGGTGGAGCGCGCTCAACACCGGCACCGCCAACCTCGCCGGCCTTGCCGAACAAGCCGCGCGCCTCGCCGATGCGTTCGCGGTCCTGCCCGGCGAAATCCGGCTGGATGAACCCGCGCCGGTCACCGCGATCATGCCCGATGGCCGCTCGGCCGAAGTGGCTCATGGTCGCCACCTCGTGCTGTCGGTCCGCCCCGATGCCCCCCGCCGCCTGCTGCTGACGGGGCACATGGACACCGTGTTTCCACCCGGCCATCCGTTCCAGCAATCGCGCTGGCTCGACGGCGAGACGTTGAATGGCCCCGGCGTGGCCGACATGAAGGGCGGAATTGCGGTCATGCTGGCCGCGCTGATGGCGTTTGAACACGATGCAGCGGCGTTGCAGTGCGGTTACGACGTGCTTGTAAACAGCGATGAAGAGACCGGCAGCCTTTCCTCCGCCCCCCTGATCGCCCACCTCGCCGCCGGCAAGTTCGCCGCACTGACTTATGAACCGTCCGCCCTGCCCGACGGCACGCTGGCCGGGGAACGCGCCGGCAGCGGCAACTACAGCCTGATCATCACGGGCAAGTCGGCGCATGCTGGCCGCAACCCGCACGATGGCCGCAACGCGATCGTGGCGGCGGCAGCGC
>JANLUV010000196.1:0-4036 GCA_031363685.1 Alphaproteobacteria bacterium
AACTCGGCCGCCAGATCCGCGACGCCTTCGTCGCCGAACCGGGCAACGTCCTGCTCTCGGCGGACTATTCGCAGATCGAACTGCGCATTGCCGCGCACATGGCCGATGTCCCCGCGCTCAAGGAAGCCTTCGCGGCGGGCGAGGATATTCACGCCCGCACGGCGCGGGAAATGTTCGGCATGGTCGATCGCGATACCCGCGGACGCGCCAAGACGATCAACTTCGCGATCCTGTATGGCATCTCGCGGTGGGGCCTCGCCAGCCGGCTGGGGGTAAGCTCCGACGAAGCTCAGGCGATGATCGACCGCTATTTCGAACGTTTCCCAGGCATCCAGCGCTATATCCATACCACGCTCGAAAGCGTGCGCGAGCGCGGCTATTCGGAAACGCTGTTCGGCCGCAAGACCTGGTTTCCCCGGATCAACGCCGGCAACCCGAACGAACGCTCCGGGTCCGAACGCGCGGCGATCAACGCACCGATCCAGGGCACCAGCGCCGATATCATCAAGCGCGCGATGGTCCGGATGATGCCGGCGCTGGCCGATGCCGGTCTCGGCCATGTCCGCATGCTGCTGCAGGTCCACGACGAACTGGTGTTCGAACTGCCCGCAGGCGATGCCGCCGCCGCCGCGCCGGTGATCGAACGGGTCATGGCCGAAGCCGCCCTGCCTGCGGTCAAGCTCGACGTCCCGCTCGGCATCGAGATCGGCACCGGCCCGAACTGGGGCGCCGCGCACTGACGGGCGGTCACCCGGCCCGGCAGGTTATCATGGACCGGCAGGAACTTGGCGCTTATGTCGGCGCCATGCCGGAACCCGCCGCCGCCCCTGACGATCCGCCCCGCGCTGCCGGCCGGAACAGCATCATCTGGCCGCGGAGCTGGGCCCGGGGGCCACGCGGCTCCAGCCTGCTGCTGCTCGGCGTTGTCGCGGCGGCGCTGATCGGCAATGTCATGCTGATGTGGCAGACCATCACGGCCGAACGCAGCCAGCGCGAGCAGGCGGACCGCACAAATTCGGTCCTGCTCGCGCTGCGCGATATCAGCCGCACCGCGACCAACGCCGAAACCGGCCAGCGTGGCTACTTCATCACGGTCGATCGGCGCTACCTTGCACCCTATATCGCCGCGCGCGAGCAATACCGCCCCAACCTGGCGCGCCTGCGCACGTTGATGGGCCCCGACATCGTTCCGCGCCAACGCGAACTGCTCGATCAGATAGACCAGCTCAATGAAGCCAAGTTCGCCGAAATGGGCGAAACCGTGCACGCTATCGAGGCCGGCGACCTGCTCGAAGCGCGGCGCCGCATCCTGACCGACGAGGGGCAGGAGGTGATGGAACGCCTGCGCCGCGCCATATCGGAACTACAGGCGATCGAAGCCACCTCGTTCAACCAGGCCCGCGACGAAGCCATCGCCTCCGAGGCATGGATCGTGCCCACGCTGATTGCGATGTTGCTGTTCATCCTGCTCGCGCTGGTGCTTGGCCTGCTGCAGGTAGTCCGCACCGCCGACGCCGAAGCCCGCGCGGCCAATGCGCGCGAACTCGGCCTCGCGCGGGACCGCGCCGACCTGCTCGCCCGCGAGCTCAACCACCGGATCAAGAACCTGTTCGCGGTGGTGCTGGCGATCGTCAAGATGACCGCCCGCGACGCACCCGAAGCTAAATCCACCGTCGATCGCATTACCCAGCGGATCCACGCGCTGCTGACCGCGCACGATGTGACGCAGGGCACCTCGGCCCACCGCAGCGCCGATCTGGCCGAACTGGTCCAAATCGCGCTCAAGCCCTACCGCTCGGACGAAAACCGCTGCCGGATCGGCGGCCCACCGGTCGAATTGCCCGAACGGCACGTCATCCCGCTCGGTCTGGTCCTGCATGAACTGACCACCAATGCGGTCAAATACGGGGCATGGGCGCATCCCGGCGGCGAACTGGCGGTGCGCTGGACGCTCACCACTGGGCGCCTTAGGCTCGATTGGCACGAAACTTGTGCCGCGCCCGTGGCTTACGCATCGCAGCCGGGCAGCCCCCCCGCCGATCCGGGCGCTGCGGATACCGGTCGACGCGGGTTCGGCAGTACCCTGATCAACGGCTCCGCCCGCCAGCTTGGCGGCACGATCGAGCAAAAGTTCCATCCGGGCGGCATTGCCGTGCGGATCGAATTTCCGCTCAGCGTGTAATGCTCTCGCCCGCCCGCTCCCCAACGATAAGATATTCATGCTGATTTCCACCCTCCCCGATCTGGGCAAGCTGGCCGCCCAATTGCCCGGTGCCGCGATTGCCGCCGGCACGGCCGTGGCACTGGCGCTGCTGATCCATTTCGTGGTGTTCCGCCTGCTCACCCGGCTCGCCAGCTTTTCACATCTGGAATCCGACGAACTCGTGATTGATCGGTTGCGCGCGCCGCTGCGCTGGTCGCTGGTGGCGCTGTCAATCGAACTGGCCGGGGAAAGCTCGTCGCTGCTCGCCCGGACGTGGGGGGCGGTGGACCGCTTTGTCATTCCCGCCCTGCTTGGCTGGGTCGCCTTGCGGCTGGTCAAGACGTATGCGATCGCCGCAGAAAGCCGCGCCAGGCTGTATGAAGACGATATCGCAGCGCGCAGTCGCCGCACCCGCATCGCGATCCTGTCGCGCACGGTGCGCTTCGTGATTGTGTTCATCACGATCGCACTGATGCTGCTGTCGATCCCCGGCGTCCGCAATATCGGCGTCACCCTTATTACTTCGGCCAGTCTGGCCGCGCTTGCGATTGGTGCGGCTGCCCAGCCGGCGCTCAAATCACTGATCGCTGGCATTCAGATGGCGCTGACCGAACCAATCCGGATCGACGACCACGTCGTCGTCGAGGGCGAGGCCGGGCGCGTCGAGGACATCCGGATGACTTACGTCGTGATCCGCACCGCCGACGAGCGGCGGGTAATCGTGCCGACCCTGAAGTTCCTCGATTCGACTTTCGAGAACTGGACGCGGGTCGGCGGCGGGATCACCGGATCGGTCGTGCTTGCGGTCAGGCCCGGCACGGCCATCCCCCCGATCCGCGCCGCCTACGAGACGATGCTCGCCCAGCGGCCGGAATGGGACAAGCGCAGCGGCTCGTTGCAGGTATCGGAATCGAAGATCGACGCGATCGAACTCAAGCTGGTGATGAGCGCGGCGGATCCCGGCGCGCTCGGCAGCCTGCGCCTCACCATGCGCGAGGCGACGCTCGAATGGCTGCGGGTGGAAATGCCCGAGGCCGTGGGGCTGCCGCCGAAGTCCGCCTGAAAGATCCTCCCCCCGCAAGGGGTGGATCAATCAGCCTACCCGTGCTTCTTCTCCCGCGTCGGCGCGACCATGCCGGGCGCAAGGAAGCCGATCGGCGCGAGTTCCATCGCCCGCCGCTTCAGTTCGCCCTTCATCTTGCCGTATTCTTCTTCCATCTCCTGCGTCACCGTCGCCCGCGAATCCTTGAGCGCCTCGACGAAGTCCACCGCCGAAACCTGCGTTACGTCGCGGCCCAGCCGGCGGATCGCCGACAGGCCGGCGCGGCGCACCACGTCTTCCAGATCGGCACCGGTGAAGCGCTCGGTCTGGGCGGCGATGTCCTTCAGGTCCACGTCCCCGGCCAGCGGCATTTTCGCGGTATGGATGCCCAGGATATGCTCGCGCCCGGCGGTATCGGGCGTGCCGACATAGACCAGTTCGTCAAACCGCCCCGGCCGCAGCAGCGCCGGATCGACCAGCGTCGGCCGGTTGGTCGCGCCGATCACCACCACCGCCTGCAGTTCTTCCAGCCCGTCCATCTCGGCCAGCAGGGTGTTGACCACACGCGCGGTAACTTGCGGTTCGCCCGCCCCGCTGCCGCGGGCCGGCACCAGGCTGTCGATCTCGTCGATGAAGATGACGCATGGCGCAACCTGCCGGGCGCGGGCGAACAGCTTCGAGATCTGCTGTTCGCTTTCGCCGTACCACTTGGAGAGGAGATCGGATGACTTGATCGAGATGAAGTTGGCCTCGGCCTCCTTCGCCACGGCTTTGGCCAGCAGCGTCTTGCC
>JANLUV010000310.1:0-5608 GCA_031363685.1 Alphaproteobacteria bacterium
ATGTCCTCGCAACCCTCTCCGCCCGCGAAGGCGCCGGCCGAGAACACGTCCACCCCCGACACCTTCAGCCGGGTCGAGAGCATGGAGCCGCCATAGGCGCTCGCCTCGTCGCCGGTCAGGGCGGCCGCCAGCGTCTTGCACATGTCCCAGATGGGGGCCACCAGACCGTAGGCCACGCCCCGGTGCTCGGCGCATTCGCCGACCGCGTAGATGTCGGGATCGTCGGTGCGCATCTGGTCGTCGACGACGACGCCGCGCGCCACGCCGAGGCCCGCCGCCTTGGCCAGCGCCGTATTGGGCCGGATGCCCACCGCCATCACCAGGATGGAGCAGGGCAGCACGCGGCCGTCCGACAGCTTCAGGCCGCTGACCTTGCCGTCGATGCCCAGGATCGCTTCCGACTGGGCCGAGAGCACCGTCTCCACCCCGCGCTGGGAGAGCGCCTCGGTGAGCAGGAAGCCCGCGGCGCTATCGAGCTGGCGCTCCATCAGCACGTCCATCAGGTGGACGACGGTGGCCTTCATGCCGCGCTTGGCCAGGCCGTAGGCGGCCTCCAGGCCCAGCAGGCCCCCGCCGATCACTACCGCCGCGCCACCGGCGTCGGCGGCGGCCACCATTTGCTCCACGTCGTCCAGGTCGCGGAAGGTGACCACGCCTTTCAGGTCCGCCCCCGGCAGGGGCAGGCGCACGGGGTCCGAGCCGCTGGCCAGGATCAGCCGGTCATAGGGAACCGAGAGCCCGCCCTCGGCCGTCACCGTCTTGGTCATCCGGTCGATGCCGGTGACCGTGCGGCCGGCCTGCAGGGTGATGGCGTTGTCGCGGTACCAGGCCTCGTCATTGATGACGATGTCGTCGAAGGCCTTCTCTCCGGCCAGCACCGGCGAGAGCATGATCCGATTGTAGTTCACCCGCGGCTCGGCGCCGAAGATTGTGATCTCGTAGCGGTCCGCGTCGCGCTTGAGGATGTCTTCCACCACCCGGCACCCGGCCATGCCGTTGCCGATGACCACCAGTCGCTCACGCGTGGCGGCTTCCCGCTGGGGTTCCTTGAACGTTGTGGGGGCGTTCACGTGGCAGTCTTCCCTTGGCGGCGCGCGAACACGAAAAAGCCGCCCGAACGCATTCCCGAAAGGGAAGGTCTGGGCGGCGACGTTGCCACGCGATGTTGAAACTGGGTCGAACCGGTGCTGGATCGCCCGACACTGGGCGGCACTGATGACCTTGGGCTGGAAGTTAACCGATTCGGCAGGCTGTGGGCAAGTTATTTTTGCAGTGCAGCACACCGAACCGGTCAAACTTCAGCAGATGGGCCTTAAAACGCGTAGTCCGCCTGAAGCCAGAACTTGCGGGTATCGGTGCCAAAACTGTTTGCCTGGTAATCGGCAAACTTGGCCAGCAGCGCCACCTTGTAGAGCTTGAAGCCGATGCTGGCGTTCCATTCGGTGCCATAGTGCTGGTCGCCGTAGTCGCTGTCGTACGAATGATAGGCCACCGCCGCGTTCAGTCCGGGCAAGGCCTTCACGCCCTCGAACTTGTAGGCGATACCGCCGTAAATATCCCGCAAGCCGCCATAGCTTGCGGTCTGCGGGGTGGTCAGGAACAAGTCGGCCCAGCCGTTGAATTTGTGCAGTGTGGCCAGCGGCGTCTGGAACGACTTGTGCGCAGTGCTGTCGCCGCCGAGCAGTTCGTAGCCGCCGGTCGCAGTCAGCCCGTTCCACGCCAGCCCGGCCTCGCCCGCGATGTAATCCGCGCTGTATTTCACTGGGTTGGTGCCATAACCGCTCTGCCGGGCATAGCTGGCGGCGAGGTTCAGCTTGATCTTCGCTGCCAGCCCGAACGATGCGGTGGCCCGCCCGCCATAGGTCTGCGAACTGTTGGCGGCAAAGAACGCCTCGTCGTACGACAGCAGGTACGAAAACGCTTTCATATTGACCGGCCCCAACTTGGCCCCGGCGCCAAGGAACACGAAGTCCCCGCCATAGCCCTGCCGCGGCCCGCTATCGCTGCCGAAGATGGTGCGCTCGCTGATCGCATAGGTCGCATCAAGGCTGACCGGGCCGAACGTGGCCTCGCCGCGCACGGCGTCGAACGTCTGCTCGTTCTGGCGCCAGCCGACCGCGCCGACAAAGCGCTGGTCATCAAGGTTGATCCGCTGCCGGCCGATCGTGACCGTTGCGTGTTTGGTCTTGTATTGCAGTTGCACCCGGTTGAGTTCGATGGACTGCGGATCGGGGATGACCGCGTGCTGCGTCCGGCGCTGATGGCTGGCGACCACGAAGGGAAAAGCGTTGTAATCGTTGACTATCCCCAGCGTCGCCTCGGCTTCGGCAAGGAATGACAGGTGCGACGGAGCGTGCCTTACCTCGAACCCGCTGCGCAGCCGCACGGTGACCGCATCGGCATCGGCGGCGGGGGTATCGACATTCTCCCAGCGCAGCCGGGCATCCAGCATCGGGTCGAACGTGAGCCCGACCGTAATGGGCACGGGGTCTCCGAACCGGGCCGGAGCCGCTGCTGCAGGGTGAGCAAGGGCGAGCGGAGCAGCCAGCGCGGCGGCGCCGAGGAACCGGATCGTCATGGAAATTCCCTCATGGTGGCGGGTCAGCGCGGGCCGGGGTATTCCCCTTGGCCCGCGCGGGTCACCGCAGGCGTGTCAGCTGTCGGATGTCAGATACGGGCACCTTGCAGGGCCGCGCCCCAGGTCGTCCGCCAGCGGCTCTTGACGATGGTCAGCCCGGCAAGCGCGACCAGCGCGAGCCCGGCAAAGATCAGGAAGCCGAGCGATGCGCTTCCGGTCATCTGCTTGGCCAGGCCCAGCGAACTGGCGAGATAGAATCCGCCGATGCCGCCGCCGAAGCCGACCAGCCCGGTCATCACGCCGATCTCCTTGCGGAACCGCTGCGGCACCAGCTGGAATACCGCGCCGTTGCCGACGCCCAGCGTGCCAACCACCGCGATGAACAGCGCTACCGCGATCGGCAGCGTGGCCGGGCCGGTGGAGATGATGCCAAGGATCGCGGCGGCCAGCACATAGACCACGGTCAGCGTCCGGATGCCGCCGAAGCGGTCGGCCAGCGCGCCGCCCATCGGCCGCAGCAGTGAGCCCATGAACACCGCGGCGGCAGTGCAGTATCCGGCGACGACCGGGGTCACCCCGAAGCTGTCGGTGTAGAACGTCGGCAGCGAGCTGGAGAGGCCGACGAAGCCGCCGAAGGTCACGCCGTAGAACAGCATGAACCACCAGGCGTCCTTTTCCTTCAGCACTTCGGCATAGGCCGAAAGCGGCTTGGGCGCGGGCTGATCAGGGCTGTCCTTGGCCGCGAACAGGTAGAACACGAAGACCGCGATCAGCGGTATCAGCGCGAAACCGAACACGTTGGTCCAGCCGTAGGCGTTGGCCAGCAGCGCGGCGAACAGCGATGCGAAGACCGTGCCGGAATTGCCCATCCCGGCAATGCCCATCGCCTTGCCCTGGTGCTCGGGCGGATACCACCGGCTGGCGAGCGGCAGCGCAACCGCGAAGCTGGCCCCGGCAAAGCCAAGGACGACACCCAGCGCCAGCGTGCCGCCATAGGTCGAAATGCCGAAGTGCCAGGCGACGGCCAGCCCGGCGATCACGATGACCTGACTTATCGCACCGGTCTTCTTCGGACCGATCCGGTCGACCAGCAGGCCATTGACGAGGCGCAGCACCGCCCCGGCCAGTGTCGGCAGCGCGACCATGAAGCCCTTTTGCGCGGGATCGAGCGCGAGCTGCTTGGAAATGATCGGCGCCAGCGGCCCGAGCATGACCCAGACCATGAAGGCGACATCGAAATAGAGGAACGAGGCGAGCAAAGTCGGGGGGTGCCCCGCCTTCCAGAAACTGGTGGGTGAAGCACGGCGCGTGGCCGCAGTATCAGCAGACGTGGCAAGCGTGGCCATTAGCGGTTCCTTCCTGCACTTGACGAAAGTAGGTGAAAATCGATCCTCACGCGGGCGGGCGACGTGCCCGTGCGTGAGGGATGGGAAACGGGATGCGCGATGCGGGCGAACTGGTGGTCGCGGCGGGCTTTGCCAGTCAGACGGGACCACGCGCGGAAAACCAGGATTTCGGCGGGGTTTATCTGGGCCGCGCGACCGAACGCGCAACCCACGGGATCATCGCGGCGGTTGCCGACGGGGTTAGCGGCGGGCGCGAGGGCCGGGCAGCCGCCGAACTGGCGGTGCGGGCGCTGCTTGAAGGATTTTACGCGATGCCCGGTACGCTCGGCCCCGCGCGGGCCATGCAGGCGCCGCTGGCCGCCTACAACCGCTGGCTCCACACCCAGGGCCGGGGCGAGACGATGGCGGCGAGCGCGACGACCTTCACCGCCTTCGCGCTGCGCGGGCGGCGGGCCCATCTGGTCCACGTCGGTGACAGCCGCGCCTGGCGCTTCGCCGGGGGCCGGCTGACCTGCCTGACCACCGATCATGTCCGGCCCGAACCGGACCTGCGCCACGTGCTGATCCGCGCCATCGGGCTGGAAGGCGAATTGCGGCTCGATCATGCGACAGTTGAACTGGCCGAACATGACCGCCTGCTGCTGACGTCCGACGGGGTCCACGGGGTGCTGTCGCCCGGCCGGATCGCGGCGATCCTGCGCGAGAACGCCAGCGCCGAGGCCACCGCCGACCAGCTGGCCGACGCCGCGCTGGCCGCCGGCGGCAACGACAACGCGACCGCGCTGGTGCTCGACGTGATCCGCCTGCCCGCGCCCGATCATGACGGCATCCTGGCTGGCCTGTCCGCCATGCCGTTCGTCGAGGCACCCGCGCCGGGGCAGAGCATCGACGGCTTCCGGATCGAGCGCGTGCTGAGCGAGGGCCGCCACGCGGTGCTGCTGGTCGCGACCGATAGCGAGGACGGCGGCACCGTGGTGCTCAAGTTCCCGCGCCGCGAAGTGCTGTCCGAACACGCGCTGCGGCTGGCCTTCGCCCGGGAAATGCTGCTGGCCCAGCGCGTTGCCAGCCCGTTCGTGCTGGCCGCGCAACCGGTCCGGCCCGACCGGCAAAGCGCGCTTTACGGGGTCCAGCCCCTGCTCGACGGCGAGACGATGGCGCAGCGGCTGGAGCGGGGCCTGCCCTCGCTGGCGACAGCGCACGAGGCCGCGATCAAGCTGGTCCGCGCGGTCGCCGCGTTGCACCGGCTGGAGGTGGTCCACCGCGACATCAAGCCCGACAACGTGATGCTGATCGCCGACGGCGGGCTGAAGCTGATCGACCTCGGCGTTGCGCGGTTGCCGCGAGTCGAGGATTTCCACGCCGACGAAATCCCCGGCACCCCGGGGTTCATGGCGCCCGAGCAGTTCGAGGGCAATGCCGGCGACGCGCTGACCGACCAGTTCGCGCTGGGCGTCACGCTGTACCGCTGGTTCACCGGCAAGTGGCCGTTCGGCGAGCAGGAAGCTTTCCAGCGCCCCCGCTTCGGCCAGCCCGTGCCGCCCTCGCGCCATCGCCCCGAAATCCCGAGCTGGCTGGACCAGGCGATCCTGACCGCGATATCTCCCCGGCGGGATGACCGTTTCGGCGACGTGATCGAACTGCTGTGCGCGCTGGAAAGCGGCGGCGGACTGGGGAGCGGCCGGAC
>JANLUV010000361.1:0-5517 GCA_031363685.1 Alphaproteobacteria bacterium
GACCAACATCCAGTTTGCTTACTCGGAAGCGCCGGCTGCGGTCTCTGACATCGCCACTTACAACTCGACCGCCAACAGCGCCGCCAACAAGGCCGGTGCCGCGATCCAGTTCCCGCTGTTCGTCATCCCGATCGCCTTCGCCTACAATCCGGCTTACGCCGTAAAGACCGTCGGCGCCGGCACTGTCGAGCTGGTGTTCAACGTCAAGGTCAAGGGCACCATCAACGGCGTTGTCGCCGGTGGCCTGAAGCTGAGCCGTTCGGCTTACTGCAAGATCTGGAACGGTGAGATCACCAACTGGAACGATGCGGCGCTCAAGACCCTGAACTCCGCCACCGCGCTGTTCGACACCGCCAACGATGATCTCACCCGCTGGACCGCCGAAGGCGCACCGATCCGCCTCGTCGGTCGTGCTGATCGTTCGGGCGGCACCGATGTGTTCACCCGCGCCATTTCGGCCCAGTGCAACGCTGGCCAGGTGACCGTGAACAAGTTCGTGAAGGCTGCCGAATCGCTGCCCTACGACAACACCGGCACGATCGACATCCGCAAACTCCGTCCGGACACGCGCTACTTCCCGACCTCGTCGAACAGCAACTTCGCCGGCACGGTGCAGTCGCTCGGCGGCGTTGTGTTCGACCGCGTTTCGGACCAACTCTGCCTGTGGAACGAAGTAAACGCCGCCACCGCGCAGTGTGACACGGCGCTGGCTCCCGGCGGCGTGCTTACCAACGCAGCCACCCCGGGCCTGTTCATCGTCGCTGACGGTGCTTCGGGTGTTGCCGAAGCAGTCGAGACCACCGTCAACAACACGCTGCTCGCTTCGGCCACTGCCGGCCTCAAGCTCAACGGCAAGTTCGGCTACATCGGTGCCGACTTCGTCAAGCCGGTCGCGGGCCGCAATCTGCACGCCGCCGCGCTCCAGAAGGGCAACGTTGCGACCGGTACCGCCTATGTGATGCCGAGCGCGGTTAACGCCGCTGCGGCATTCGGTACGGTGCTTCCGCCGCAGACGACCGCTACGTCGGGCGCCTACAACATCACCGATCTCCGCACCGTTGGTGCGGTCGATCCGTCGCTGGCAATCGCCAATGCGGTCAACGGCGGCGCTTCGGTTCCGGTGGACCGTGCCAACCCGCTGCACTGGACGGCCGTTCTGTACAACCCGAACATTGCGATCACCTCGACCCTGGCTTCGCCCGCTGCCGGCTACCCGGTTACCGGTTCGGCCTTCTTCCTCACCTACTCCTGCTTCAAGCCCGCTGCCCCGCTTGTTCCGGGCAACAACGCCAAGCGCTTCGCCATTGCCGAATACGTCGGCCTGATGTTCGGCAAGGTCACGAAGAACAGCGTGAACACCACCGTCAGCGCCAACACCTTCAAGGGCACCGGCACCACCAGCCTCGGCATCCTGACGCAGTCGAACACGGCTGTCGTCTCGGCCGGCTGGCAGACCGCCATCACGGAAACGTTCTTCAAGAAATCGACCCAGGATGGCGATCCAACTGCGGTTGTGCAGAAGCTCGGCGATCGTAATCTGTGGCTGCAGGACAACCCGCCCACCACCGCGTCGGACGTTGACGGCATCCAGCAGGCCACCGACCAGAAGAGCAACCCGACCTGCGACGCCAACTTCGGCGCGTAATCGGCAAGCGTTGATTACCTGAATACTGGCGGTCCCGGAGCGATCCGGGGCCGCTTTTTATTGGGGACGATTGTTTCGCTTGTTGAGTGAAGGGTCACTTTGGGGCCGCTTCCCGAACTTGGCCCCGGCCAAGGGCTACTCCAGGACCATCGTGTCCCCGCTCATCCGGACCGAACTCAGCTGCGACAAGTAGCTCTGCCCAAGCAGCGACACGCCCAGCCCCGCACCGGCGATCGCCGCGTCAACATCGCGCCGTTCGGACGCCCCGGCCGTAAGCTGGGCCAACCTGATCCGCGCCATCGCGGTCTTCCCTCCGGCAGTCTGCGCGCTGTAGCGAAATGCCGCAGCTTCCGGCAGCACGCCGGCCCGCGCCGCGTCGGCCGGGGTCAGCACCACGGTCGTCGCGCCGGTATCGACCAGAAACCGCACCGGCACCCCGTTGACCCAGGCATCCAGATAGAACAGCCCATCGCGCGAGCGGCGGATCGCCATACCCGGCCGGCTGGCTGACAGGGTGAAATCGACCATCAGCGGCTGCGCCGGCGGGGCGCTGGTGGTAATTGCTGCCACCCGGGGCACCGCCCATGGCGCGGCTGCGGCACCCGGCGCGTCATTCATGCTCGCACCGGGTGCAATGCCCGTCAGGGGGCTGCCGATCAGTGCCAGCAGCGCCCAGTCAGCGATCGGTCCGCTTGCGAAATGCCAGATGCCCATAGTCACGATGTCCCATCAAGGACACCGTGACTATGGCTTGCATAGCTAAGGGCGCGTAGAAAAACTCGGGTAAGTTCAAGCTATTAGGGCTTCAAGTAGAAGCCCTAATTGGCCACGCACTTTCCGTCAGCATCCTCGGCCTGCCCGTCGGGACAGTTCGAACCGCCAAAGTAGCCCAGCACATCGACGAAGATCCGCGACAGCCGCTGTGCGCCCTGGCCGATCTGCTGCGCCGCGTTGAAGGCGTTGGCCGCAATCGCCGAAGCGGCACCCGCCGGGACCGGCGCAGGCGCAGGCGCACCAAGCGACGGGACGCCCGAAATGGTGCCCCCGGCCGAGAACGAGTCGGAGTTGGCGACCCGCGCCGCCGCCACGAACACGCTGCCCGATGCCCGCACGCCCGCATCACCCGCATCGACCGTACCAACCGGCGCGATCAGCCGGATCGAAGCATCGGGATCGGTCGGCGCGCTTCTGAACGCACCGATACCTGCACCCGAAACGGAGCCGGCGCTATCGACTTCGGAAAAGCCGCTGGGATCGAACCGGACGACGATCGGCGGGAAGTTGGACGCACTCTTGGGCCCTTGGCCGGCGTTGAGATCGCCGTTCGACGACCACAGGGTGATGTCACCGCCCGCCTGGGTGAACAAACGGCTCTGGTTGAGGATGAACGAACCATCGGTAAAGCCATTGATCTGGCCGTTCCGCAGCGTCAGCACGCCTTCGAAGCCCGCCGGGATCGCCAGAATCCGGCCGCGGTCACCGATGGCTGCCTTGTATGCGCCCGCAGCGAGATCACCGAGCGGGTCGATCTCGTTCGTGACGTTGTACGCGGTAAGGCGCCGGGCGACCTGAGCCGCTGTCCGCACCACCGAACCGGCGATGAAGTTGCCGCCCGGGCCAAGGATCGAGATGTTGCCACCGCGTGCGGTTTCAATCGTCGACAGGCGCAAGTCGACGTCGCCGGTGTGGACCTGGGTGGCCACCAGCGGCTGGCCATTGACCACGATCTTGGTTGGTACGCCCAGCGGGTGATCGGCATTCACGGACCCGGCATCGGTGGTGTAGGTCGCCAGGTTGTCGGTGTAACCCGACGTCGCCGGGAACAGCGTCTGCACCGCCCGATAGCCGCGGATGAACTGGTTGAACGACGGGCCGGTGGGGTCCGAAGGCGCAGCCAGTTCGCTGAAATACAGCTTGTCGATCAGGAACCGGTTGCGGGTCAGCGGATCAAGCTGATTGAACCCGGAATAAAGGTCCGCATAGCGGGCATAGGACGCGGTGGTCAGCGCATCGCCGGTCGGCGGGGCCGTGCCGAAGATCGCCGCAAACTGATCCGGTGCATTGTCGCGCAGCCACGCGGCCAGGACCGGGGCATACGAGTATTTGGTGCGGTCGGGGTGCGCAACCCCAAGCACATCGGTCGTCTGGACGAACAGGTCACCATCCAGTTGGGCCAGGTTCGCCGGATCAAGGTACACGCTTTGCAGCGCGGTGTAGTTCACTCCCTTGGCCACGCCAAACATCACGTAGATGTTGGCGCCTTGCGAGCCAAGCCACGGGTTCAATTCGTTGCCGACGGTGCGAATACCGCCCGCTTCGCTACGCGCTGCACCGGTGGCCGAGGTGATGAACGGCCCCAGATCGCGGCCGGCCTCGACGAACAGCGAGCCCGGCCCGCCAACCGTGATCGTGTTGCCCAGCACCGCGCTGCGGCCCTGGGTGGCGCCGGACGTGCTGACCCCGGTGGTGCCGGTGATGTCGCCGCCGGCGGTGATCCGGGTCACATCGGTCGCGGTCAGGTTCTGTCCCTGGAAGAACAGGTCGACGATGTTGCCGTCGGCGCGGACCCGCGCCTGCTTGGGCACCGACAGGATTACATCGGCAATATTGCCGCCCGCGACGATGCGCACCGGCAGCGCGTCATTCAGATGCGTGATGTTGCGATTGTGCAGGCGCCGCAGATCGGCATCGCTGGTGGTCGAGGTGACCGAGGGGAACGAAGCAGTCAATGCGTCGAGCGTGCCGAACATGTTGACCGGCGCGGCATCGCTCATCGCCAGCGCGAAATTGGCGATCGACCCGCCCGCGAGCAGCGAGAGCTGGCCGAACTCGCTCGACGCCAGCACCTTGGGCCGGGCCAGATCAAAGCTGGTGCCGAAGCCGATATCGCCGTTCAACGCGGCCAGTTCGAGCGAGGGCGGCAGGACCGTGGCGAGGAGGGTGCTGCTCCCCTGAATTACATACAGGTCCGGCCGGTTGCCGATGATCGTGATATCGCCGCTGGCCGTGGCCGAGAAGCCGGCAATCGACGAGAAGAAGCCTGCGGTCTCGAAGCCCGACAAGTCGTTACGGCCAAGGCCCAGAGCACCCACCCCGCCGATGGTGACCGTGCCGCGCGCGGTCAGATCGAAAGTGGCATCGGAAACCCGAACCCGCAGCAGGTTGCGATTGTCGATCACGAACGAGCCGCCCGCAGCGACCACGCTGGCATTGGCCACATCCGTGCCGACCCGGGCGGTCGCCTTGCCCATCGCAACGTCGATCTGCCCGCCCAGCAGGTTGCGGCCCGCCACCAGCGTAAGATCGCCGGAGCCCAGCGACACCAGCGTCGGGGTGCCCGCAGTCGATGCAGTGACCAGGCTGTTGTCAAGCGCGATCGACAGGTCACTGATATCGCGGCCAGCCTTGATCGTGACATCGCCGCCGGCCAAAGCGCCAACGCCAGAGCCGAACTGGTTATACGAAACCGCGGCGATCGTGTTGTTAAGCGAAGTCGAACCCAGCCGCCACGGCTGGTCGTCCGAACTCAGCAACCCAAACGGGGCAAAGATGGGTGCCAGCTGGGCGGTCGAACCGAGGCCGAGGATTTGCGTGCCGGCACGGCCGAACAGTTCGCTCCACACGTCGCGGCGGCCCAGCACGTCACGCCCGGCGGTGAGTGTGATCGAGCCGCCGTCCTTGCTGAACACCGGATTCTGCGCGAGCCCGTTGGTCGGTCCCGGAATGAACGTCCCCGAGAAATCTCCGAACGCCGGGAACTGCGCCCCGGCCAGGTCGGCCCCCGATGCGCGCACGCCAGCGGTGTACACTGCAGTGCCGCCCACTTGCGCGGTCAGGTTCGCACCAGTGGTCGGCTCACGCCGGGTGGTAAC
>JANLUV010000363.1:0-13021 GCA_031363685.1 Alphaproteobacteria bacterium
ATCTGGTCGTCGGTTGTCGGCCATTACCTGCTGGACAAGGAAGCACCGTCATCGGACCTGCTGTTCTGGTTTGAAGATGGCTCGCACATTCCGCAGGCCTTCCTGAAGAGCTACAACAGCACTTTGCTGGTCAACAATCACCTGACCGATCCGGGCAAGGTCGAACTGCTGGGTGAGCGGCTTGATCTTGGCCAGATAATCACGCCGATGTTCATTATCGGCCTCAAGGACGATCACGTTTCGGCGTGGGACGCGGTTTATCACGGCACGCACTATTTTGGTGGACCGGTGCAATTCGTGCTGGGCGGGTCGGGACACAATGCCGGGGTGATCAATCCGCCGACGGTAACCAAGCACGGCTTCTGGACCAATCCCGAGTTGGCTGCGGATGCGGACGAATGGTTTGCCGCTGCGGAGCGGCACGAGGGCAGTTGGTGGCCTTACTGGTCCGC
This sequence comes from Alphaproteobacteria bacterium, assembly GCA_031363685.1. Taxonomy (GTDB): domain Bacteria; phylum Pseudomonadota; class Alphaproteobacteria; order Sphingomonadales; family Sphingomonadaceae; genus Novosphingobium. Next base: position 453 of record JANLUV010000363.1, read on the forward strand.
GTGGCTCAAGGATTTGCAAGGTGAGCGCCAAGTTGCCGCTCGCGCGGTTGGTTGCGATAAATATCCGGTGATCGAAGCTGCTCCCGGCAGTTTTGTCACCGCAGGAAAGCAACCGGCAGAGTCTGGGTCATAACCATGAACGCAGCAACGGCAGGCGCGATGCTGAATTATGTCGAGGGTCAGGCAGGCCGCTTGCGGCTCAATCGGCCCAAGACGATTCATGCATTGAATCTGGATATGGTCCGGCTGATGACCGCGTCACTCGTCGCGTGGAAAGACTATGAGCGCCTTCGGGCCGTATTGCTTGACCATAACGACGGCAGGGGGTTCTGCTCTGGTGGTGACATCAATCTTCTGCGCCAGTCGGCGCTTGGTGATGGCGGCGCTGTGGCCCGCACTTTTTTCCGGGAAGAATATCAGCTCAACCATCTGCTGTTCACGTTTCCCAGGCCGGTGATCTCGTTCATGGATGGGATCACGATGGGCGGCGGCGTAGGGATTTCGCAGCCGGCGCGATACCGCGTCGCGACCGAGAATACCCGCTTTGCCATGCCGGAAACCGGGATTGGACTGTTCCCCGACGTCGGCGGCGGCTGGTATCTTTCGCGCCTGAAAGGACGGATGGGCCATTATCTCGGACTTTCCGGCGCCCGGCTGGACGGGTCGGAGTGTTTGTTGACCGGGGTGGCAACGCACTTTTTGCCGTCCGACTGCCTGCCCGAGGCAAAGGAACGGATCGCCGCAGGCGATCAACCGCAGGAAGTGCTCGACGCGTACGCGATCACGCCGCCAGAGGCACGGGTGGCCCGTAATGCCGAGGCCATTGCCCGTCACTATGCGTTTGATCGTTTCGAAGACATTCTGGCGTCGCTTGCCGGTGATGCCAGCGAATGGGCGGTAAAGGAACTCGCGATCCTGCGAACCAAAAGTCCGCTCGCGTGCAAAATCACATTGCGTCAACTGGTTGACAGTCTGGCTTGCGCGGATTTTGCCGAGAACATGGTGATGGAATACCGCATCTCCAGCCGCATGGTAGTTCTGCCGGACTTCGTCGAAGGCGTGCGCGCGGTGATCGTCGATAAGGATTATGCGCCGAAGTGGAACCCGGCCACGCCCGACGGCGTGACCGATGCGATGATCGATGCGATCTTCGCTCCGCTTCCCGCCAATGAGGAATGGAAACCGCTATGACCTACGAAACAATCCTCGTTGAACAGAAGGGTGCCGTCACCCTTATCACGCTCAACCGGCCGCAGGCGCTCAACGCGCTGAACTCGCAGGTCCTGGCCGACCTGATCGACGCCTTTGCGGCATTCGAGACTGATCCGTCGCAGCGCTGCGCAGTGCTGACCGGATCCGGCGAGAAGGCCTTCGCCGCCGGCGCCGACATCAAGGAAATGTCGGAAAAGCCCGCCTCGGATTACTACATCGAAGACTACTTCGCCAAGTGGACCAGCCACATCGTCAAGGCGACGCGCAAGCCCTGGATCGCAGCGGTGAACGGGTTCGCGCTGGGCGGCGGCTGTGAACTCGCCATGATGGCCGATTTCATCATCGCTTCGGAAAACGCCAAGTTTGGTCAGCCCGAAATCAAGCTTGGCGTCGCACCCGGCATGGGCGGATCGCAGCGCCTGCCGCGCGCGGTGGGCAAGGCCAAGGCGATGGACATGTGCCTTACCGGCCGGATGATGGACGCCGCCGAAGCCGAGCGATCCGGGCTGGTCAGCCGCGTGGTACCACTCGCCGAACTGCTGGGGGAAGCACTGAAGGCCGCCGAAGTGATCGCCGCGATGTCGGGGGTTGCTGCGATGGCCAACAAGGAAATGGTCAACTCTGCGTACGAAACCACGCTGGACCAGGGGCTGTTCCTCGAACGCCGGATCTTTCAGGTGCTGACCGCCACCGAAGACAAGGCCGAAGGGATGGCTGCGTTCGTCGAGAAGCGCGCAGCCGTCTGGAAGGGCCGCTAAGCCACCGGCCTGCTACACGGCAGGCGATCCGATTATGAGCCCGGTTTTGGGAGTTTCTAATGAAAATTGCATTCATCGGCCTTGGCAACATGGGCGGCGGCATGGCCGCGAACCTGGTCAAGGCTGGCCACTCAGTCCGCGCGTTCGACTTGTCGGCCGAGGCGACCGAGCGGGCCAAGGGCAACGGCTGCGAAGTGTTCCCGACCGTGCGTGAAGCGGTCGAGGGTGTTGATGCGGTTGTTTCGATGCTGCCAAACGGCAAGATCGTCGATAGCGTCTTTGGGGCGGACGTGATCGGCGTGGCGCCAGTTGCCGCGCTGCTGCTCGATTGCTCGACGATCGACGTCGCCACTGCGCGCAAGGTCGGCGAAGCCGCGACGGCGGCCGGGTACGACATGGTCGATGCCCCGGTTTCGGGCGGGATTGCCGCCGCCAACGGCGGCACGCTGACCTTCATGGTTGGCGGCACCGATGCGGCCTTCGCCAAGGCGGAGGCGATCCTGTCGGCGATGGGCAAGACGGTGATCCACGCCGGGGTGCTGGGCGCCGGGCAGGCCGCCAAGATCTGCAACAACATGCTGCTGGGCGCATCGATGGTCGCCACGTGCGAGGCCTTCAAGCTGGCGGAGAAGCTGGGCCTCGATCTCCAGACCTTCTACGATATCTCGTCAAAGGCGTCGGGCCAGAACTGGTCGATGACCAGCTATTGCCCGGTGCCCGGCGTTGGCCCGCAGACCCCGGCCGACAACGGCTATCAGGGCGGCTTCGCCAGTGCGCTGATGCTCAAGGACCTGCGCCTGGCGATGGAAGCCGCGCAAGGCGTGGGCGCCAATGTGCCGATGGGCGATCTGGCCGAAAAGCTTTACACCGTGTTCACTGATGCCGGTAACGGCGGGGTGGATTTTTCCGCGATTATCAAGACTCTCTGAACGCTTTCCGCGTTTACCGGATTAACGAAACCGCCGCCCGGCCTGAGCTGGGCGGCGGTTTCGTTGTTGGGGATTGCCGGGCGGCGTCGTTGACTTAGTAAGCACTGCTATTAAAAGCAGGGCAGTGAAAAATAACGTAGCCTTCCTCACCGCTGATGTCGGCCGCCTGATGCGCAAGCGGTTCGACATGATGAGCCGCCGCCACGGCGCCACCGGCGCGCAGTGGCGAACGCTGGGCGCGATCAATCGCACCCCCGGGATTACCCAGGCAGCCCTTGCCAGCTGGCTTGAAGTAGAGGCGGTCACCGCCGGCCGCATGGTTGACCGGCTGGAAAAGGCCGGGCTGGTCGAACGCCGCGCCGATCCGGCCGATCGCCGCGCATGGCGGCTCTACCTCGCCCCCGCCGCCGCGCCGCTGCTGGTGCAATTGCAGGCCTGCGCCGATACGCTGATCGCCGACACTCTTTCCGGCGTCAGCGAGGGGGAGCACGACCTGTTGCTGGCGTTGCTGAATCGGCTGCGCTGCAATCTGCTGGACGAACCCGTCGCCACATCACCGGAAACGGAGAATCGCGATGGCTGACGCTGATACCTTCACCGCCGACAGCGGAGCCGAACGCCAGTCCCGGCTGCGGGACCTTCCCGAAGTGCCGCGCGCGCGCCGCCCGTGGCGTGTGCCATTGATGCTGCTCGTGCCGATTTTCGCAGTGGGCGGGGGGCTGTGGTACTGGTTCGGCAGCCCGGGTGAAGTTTCGACCGACAACGCCTACATCAAGCAGGACGTCGTCTCGATCGCCGGAGAGATCACCGGGCTGGTCGTTCAGGTCAACGTGCACGAGAACCAGCACGTCAAGGCTGGCGACGTACTTTACACCATCGATCCATCCACTTTCCGGGTCGCCATCGCGCAGGCAGATGCGCAAATCGCCACTGCACAAGCGCAAGTTACCGCGCTCCAATCCGACGTTGGCGCCAATACCGCCGATCTGGCCGGTGCGCGCGATGATCTGGCGCTGGCCGAAGCCGTTTACGCCCGCGAAAAGGCGCTGATGGAGCGCGGCTTCAACACGCGTGCGCGGATCGACGAAACCCAGTACGCGGTGGCATTTGCCCGCGATCACCTCGCCTCGATCCAGGCACAAGTCGAAAAGGCCCGGGCGCAGCTGGCAACGGGCGCGCAGGTGCCCGGCGTCAATCCGGCGATCGCGGCGGCACAGGCGCAGCGCGCGCAAGCCGAACTGAACCTCAGCCGTACCGTCATTCGTGCGCCAGCGAATGGTACTGTCACCCAGTCCGGGCGGCTGATGGTCGGGCAGATGGCCTTTCCCGGGGTGCCGATGCTGTCACTGATGCGCGACGGGGGGGCGCGGGTCGATGCCAACTTCAAGGAAACCGACCTGGCGCACATGCGCCCCGGCCAGCCGGTTGATATCCGGCTCGATGCCTATCCGGATGTGAAGCTCAAGGGCCATGTCGAGAGCCTGGGCGCCGGCACCGGATCCGAATTCTCGATCCTGCCGGCGCAGAATGCAACCGGCAATTGGGTGAAGATCACCCAGCGCGTGCCGGTGCGGATTGCGATCGACAGCAAGTCGGACCGGCCGCTGATCGCCGGGCTTAGCACGACCGTCACGGTGCATGTCGGCCACTGATCCGAACCAGCCGACGCTGGTTTCCCGCAATCGGCCGCTGATGCTGGTCGGGGTGATGATGGCGATGGTCCTGCAAACGCTGGACGGGACGATCGCCAACGTCGCGTTGCCGTATATGAAGCCCTCGCTCGGGGCGACCCAGGATACGATTACCTGGGTGCTGACCAGCTATGTCCTGGCCTCGGCCGTGGCGATGCCGCTGGCCGGATGGCTGGTCGACAAGATCGGCATCCGCAACCTGATAATCCTGTCAGTCGTGCTGTTCACATTGGCCTCGATGCTGTGCGGCGCGGCGCAGACCTTGAACGAGATGGTGCTGTTCCGGGTGCTGCAGGGCCTTGCAGGCGCCTTCCTCAGCCCGCTGGCGCAGACGGTCATTCTCGACTCCAGCACCCCGGCGGAGCGGCCGCGGATGATGGCGATGTATGTGCAGGGCGCGCTGCTCGGCCCAATCATGGGGCCGATCATCGGCGGCTTCCTGACCGAGAACTACAACTGGCGCTGGGTGTTCTACGTCAACCTGCCGCTGGGCATGATCAGCCTGCTGCTGCTGCTGGCCTTCATGCCCCACACGCCGCAGCGGCATCGCCCGGTCGATCTGCCCGGTTGGCTGTACGTCAGCGCCGCGCTTTGTTCGATCCAGTTGCTGCTGGATCGGGGGGAGACTGTCGATTGGTTCTCGTCGGGCGAAATCGTGATTTACGCGGTCATCGCGGTATCGGGCCTGTGGCTTTCGGTGGTCCACCTGGCCACGGCGCGGGCGCCGCTGTTCCCGGTCCAGCTATTCCGCGATCCCAATTTCGTGGTGGGTGTGATTTTTTCCTTTCTGGTCGGACTGGTCGTTTACGCCACCATGGCGCTGCTGCCCGGCCTGCTCCAGTTGATCTACGGCTATCCGGCAATCGACGCCGGACTGCTGCTGGCGCCGCGCGGGGTGGGGATGTTCTTCTCGATCGTGCTGTTCGGCCGGTACATGGACAAGTTCGATCCGCGTTTGGTGGCGGGGTTCGGCCTGATGACTACTGCCGTTTCGGTGATGCTGATGACCCGGTGGACGGTTGACATGCCGACCTGGCCGATCCTGTCCAGCGGGTTGATGCAGGGGGTCGGCCTTGCATTCATGTTCATGCCGCTCAACCTGATCGCATTTTCAACGCTGCCCGCCAGTGTCCGCACCGATGGCTCCAGTCTGATCAGCCTGTCGCGCAGCCTGGGTTCGTCGTTCGGCGTCGCGGCCACCTCGGTGCTGCTCGCCCGCAGTGTTCAGGTCAATCATGCCGAAATCGGGGCCAGCATCACCCGGCTTTCGGTCCCGCTTGATGTCGATCGGATCGGCGCGTTCGGCAACGCCGGCGAAGCGGTGTTCCGGGTGGCCGATATCATGGTCAACCGACAAGCGGTGATGATTGCCTATCTCAATGATTTCAAGGCGATCGCCTTGGCCTGTATTGTCGCGACGCCGTTCCTGCTGCTGGTCCGGGTGAATCGCACGGGCGCCGCCGCACCGCCAGTGCCCCCGGCCGACGTGGGGCATTGACACCGGCCGGATGATCGTCCCGGATCATTGCCCCGGATCATCGGGCGCACTCGCGCGTTTCCGCTGCAGCCAGTGGAGAAACGGCCATGAACCATCACAACACCTTGCGCCCGCTCGGGATCGGCGTTCTCGGCGTCTATGTTGTCCTCATAGCGATCGGGGTTATCGCAGTGCTCCTGAACTGATAGAGCAGGGGCCATGTCTGCGGCCCCTGTCTTGCGCAGTTTCGATCCCGCACTGATCGGCGCGGTACTTGGCCTGATCCGCCGCCGCCGCCGCTCGGGCGCGGAATTGTTCGTACTCGGCTTGTGCGGCGCGCAGGGCAGCGGAAAATCGACACTGGCACGGACGATCGTCGCGGCGCTGGAGGCGCAGGGCGTGCCTGCCGCCACGCTATCACTGGATGATATCTACCTGACCCGCGCAGAACGGGAAGACCTTGCCCGGACAGTCCACCCGCTGCTGGTGACGCGCGGCGTCCCCGGAACGCACGATATCGGTTTGGGCCTTGCGGTTCTGGACGCGCTCGGCCTGGGGGATCCTGCAGCGTTGCCGCGCTTTGCCAAAGGTGCCGACGATCGCGCCCCGCCGGGCGAATGGCCGCTTGCGCCGGCAGGCTGCCGGGTGCTGGTGTTCGAGGGCTGGTGCGTTGGTGCCCGCCCGCAGGCGCCGGCGGCGCTTGATGATCCGGTCAATCTGCTCGAACAGGCGCAAGACCCCGATGGCCGCTGGCGGCGCTATGCCAATGATTGCCTTGCGGGCGGGTATCAAACGCTGTTCACCCGGATCGACGCGCTGGTCATGCTGGCGGCACCGTCCTTTGACGTGGTGGCCCGCTGGCGGTTGCAGCAGGAAGCGGACCTGCCGCCCGGCGCGGCCAGAATGGATGCCCGCGCGATTGCGCGGTTCGTGCAGTTCTACGAACGGCTGACCCGGCATATGCTGTCAGAGATGCCCAGCCGGGCTGATCTGGGGGCCAGACTGGACGAAAATAGAAATATTCTACAAATAGTTTCAAACGTATAACGTCAACTCTTGAGAAACTTGGTTACATCGTGGATGAACCGGTCGAACTGGTCATGGTGAAGCCAGTGCCCGGCATTTTCGTATTCGAGCAACGTGGCGGTGCGGAAGTGTTCGAGCCGGCCATCCTGGCGCGGGCTGGTGAAGAAGCTGTTCATCCCCCATAGCATCAGCGTCGGGCAGGTGATCGCCTCCCACACCTGGAAGACATCCTCGGCCGAGGCATCGACCGGGGACCAGATGTTCAGGTAATTGTCGAACTTCCAGCTCCACGTGCCATCCTCGTTGCGGCTGGCGGCGTGGATCGTGAGGTGGTGGGCCTGGTCGTCAGTCAGGTAGGTGTTTTCGGCCTTCATCCGGGCATAGGCCGCCTCCAGCGTCGGGTAGCGCTTCGGCAACCGGCCCGAGGCATTGCGGCGGTCCTCGATCCACTTGCGCATCCGGTTGGCATAGCCCAGTTCCTCGCGCTCGCGGATCATTTGAGGCGAAAAGCCAAGCCCTTCGATGTTAATGTATTTTCTAATTTTATCCGGGTAAAGGCCGGTAAAACGGCTGGAAATCATCCCGCCCATTGAATGGCCAATGATCGACACCTGATCGTAGCCGAGGGTGTGGACCAACTGGGCAAAGTCATAGATGAACGCGGCAACGGTGTAGACCCCGTCGGGTGACCATGCGCTGTCACCATGGCCGCGCAGGTCCGGGCAGATCACGTGCCAGTCCTTGCGCAGGTCCTCGGCCACCCAGTCCCAGCTGCGGCAATGATCGCGCCCGCCGTGCTGGAGAATCAGCGGCGGGGCGTCGGGGTTGCCCCAGTCGACATAGTGGAGGCGCAGCCGCTGGGAGATGAAGCTGTGCGAGGTCGGGCCGGTATCGATCATGCGCGAACCATGCTTGCGCGGTGCGCATGCGTCAATCGGACTGCTTAGAATCCGATTAACAATCGATTTTTGTCTGGTGTGGTGGCCTCCCAGCTCAGAATTCGAACTCCAGCCGGAGATGGAACTGACCGTCGCTGCTGTCGGTTGCCGCGCCGAGCGCGAACAGGTAGCCTAGTTCGACGCCCACTTCCGGCCCAAGCCCTTCGATTTCGAACTTCACGACAGGGCCGGCATAATGCTCGTGGCGCAGGGCGAAGCGGCGGAATGTGCCCAGGTCGCCATAAGCCTGCATGCCCAGCCGCACATCTTCCACCACCGCGATGTCGGCCGACGCGGCATAGCCCAGTTCCACCCGCTCGCCGGCGGTCAGCGCCTTTTTGCCGATCAGGTTGAGCCGCAAGTCCCACGGGCCGGTGCGGCGCTGAAGCAGCAGCTTGGTTTCGATTTTGTCCGGCCCGAGGAAACCGACTTCGTATTCGCCATAAACGGCGACATCGATCCCGCCGGCTTTGCCAAGCGCATAAATCGCCTCGATCGACGCCGAATCGGCCCGGCGCGGCCCGCCGGGAGCGCGGGCGAATTCGCCGACCACGCCCAAGCGGAAGTTGTGCGTTACGCCATAGGCAGCTTCGAGCCTTAGCGCGTCTTCGCCGTTGGCGCTGCCGCTCGGGCCATTGCCGTGTAGCCGGCCGTAGCGTGCCTCGAACTCGGTCTCACCTTGCTCGACGGTCGCGCCGTAGACCTCGGCGGCCAGGCCGGGCGCGGCATGCGCGGTGCCAGACAGGCAGATCGCCGCCATGACGCCCAGCAGCGCCGCTGAAACTGGCAGGTTGTTCTTCTTCATAGCCCCCCCTTGAATGCCTCGCCACTAATGCAAGTCATTAGCAATAGCAATCCTGACATGGGTTGCGCATTGATCCGGATCAAATTGCGCAAAACCCGGCCGTTTGGACTCGCAATCCCGCCTGACCCGCCTTATTTCGCCGCTCGACTGGAGGAATTGCGCTTATGGCCACTTACAAGACCCGGATGTTGATCGTCGGATCCGGACCTGCGGGCCTCACCGCCGCAATCTATGGCGCGCGGGCCGGGATGCAGCCGATCGTGGTGCAGGGGCTCCAGCCGGGCGGCCAGCTCACCATCACCACCGACGTGGAAAACTACCCGGGCTTTCGCGACGTGATCCAGGGGCCATGGCTGATGCAGGAAATGCAGGCCCAGGCCGAACATGTCGGCACCCGGATGCTGTGGGACACGGTCGTGGATATCGATCTGTCCGGCCCGCCGTTCCGCGCGATCGGCGATAGCGGCGATGTCTACGAAGGCGAAACGCTGGTGATCGCGACGGGCGCGCAGGCCAAGTGGCTGGGCGTCTCGGGTGAGCAGGAGCTTTCCGGCAAGGGTGTTTCGGCCTGTGCCACCTGCGACGGGTTCTTCTATCGCGGCAAGAAGGTGGTGGTGATCGGCGGCGGCAACACTGCGGTGGAAGAGGCACTGTACCTGACCAACCATTCGCCCGACGTCACGCTGATCCACCGCCGCGATTCGTTCCGGGCCGAAAAGATCCTGCAGGATCGCCTGTTTGCGCATCCGCATATCAGCGTGCAGTGGAACAAGGCGGTGAAACAATTCGTCGGTGAGCCGGGCTTTGGCGGCGGACTTACCGGGGTGGAAGTGATCGATACGGTCACCGGCGAAGTGTCGGTGATCGGGACCGACGGCGCCTTTGTCGCGATCGGCCATGCCCCGGCGACCGAACTGTTCAAGGGCAAGCTGGAACTGGATGACAGCGGTTATATCGTCGTCCAGCCCGGTACGCCGAAAACCTCGATCCCGGGGGTGTTCGCCTGCGGGGACGTGATGGACCAGATCTATCGCCAGGCGGTTACTGCAGCCGGTACCGGATGTATGGCCGCGCTGGACGCAGAGCGTTTCGTGGCCGAGCGGGAGTTTGCGGCGGCGAAAGAAGAGGCTTCAGTTCAAGGCTGAAGTGAGTGCTGTAACCAATTGATCTTCAAACCATTCCTGTGCAAACGGCTCGACATAGCTATGGCTCGCGCCGGCGCAGCGGCGCAGGCGTGGATCATCCTTGTTCCATGTCGCACCGAACGCCTGCGCCGTGCGGTCGCGCCCGGCCAGCAGGATCATGACCGGTCCGCCGAACCGCGCCAGCCCCGCCGCGATCTCGCCGGCCAGCGCAGTCGGCTCCGTCTTGCGCAGGAGATTGCGCAGCGATGCCGCCACGGCGCGCAGGGAAATCCGGCCCTTGAGCAGGCGCAGCAGCGCCGCCGGGTCGGTCAGCCGCCGCGCGTAATGCGCCCGTAGTGCCGCTGGTGGCGGCGGTGCATCGGCCTGTTCACCCGCGCCTTGTTCGATGGTCCACGGGTTTGACAGGACCAGCGCATCGCAGCCGAACCCGCCGCCCAGCATCAGCGCACTGGCGGCGTCGCAGTTGCCGAATGCAACGACCTGCCGGAGCTGCGGCGCCTCGGCCCGGAAGGCTGCCACCGCCGCGATGATATCATCGGAGGAACCCAGGAAGCCGAGGTTTTCGCCTTCGCTGTCGCCGATCCCGCGCCGGTCGAAGCGGAACACCGGAACGCCGCGCGCGGCGAGGCGGGCGGCCAGCAGGGCCTGCCCGTTCCACGCCCCGGCGCGGATTTCATTGCCGCCGGAGACGATCAGCAGCCCGGTCGTGCCCGGCGCATCGTCGAGCGTGCCGACCAGATCGGCCCCCGCACAGGCGAACGTGCAATGGCGGCGCATCAGCACTGCAACCCCGCTGCAACGATCCCGGCAAGCGCTTCGGCCTGTGTTTGATCCTCGTCCGGTTCCGCGCGCAGCCATAGCCCCGCACCGCCGATATCAGCCTGTGCGATCACGGCGCTGTCATCGGTTGCGGCCGCGTTTTGCAGCCCGGCGATCATCGCTGCCGAAACGGCGTAGCCAGCCAGCATCAATCCCTCGGCCAGTCCGTGTTCGAGCAAGGCAGCCGCACTTTCTTCGTGCCCGGCCTCGCGCACCGCGATCACCCGCATCCGGATCATCTGCCGCAGGATCGCCGCGCCGCTGACCGGGGCATAGCGCCAGCCGGGCAGGGCGGGTGCGACCAGCGCGCCGCCGCGCAGTGCAAGGACATGGGTTGCGCCGAAATGGGCGGCTGCGGCCGCCATCGCGGCGCGCCAGTGGTCGAGCGTCATCGCGGCGAGCGGTTGGCAACTCTCGTTGCAGCCGGGCAGGTCGGGCAGGACGCTGTCGATCCCGGCGGCGTCTAGCTGCCGCATCGTCTGGACGGTCAGGCGCCGGAGCCGGTTGGCCTCATCGAACAAGGCAGGGATCACGAGCACGCGCCCGGCCCGGCCGCGATCCAGCGGGAAGGCATATTCCGGGGTGGTGCCGCCGCCGGGTGCGGGGCAGGGCCAGGCCGCGATCAAGCTGGCGGCCGCCCGCGCTCAGGCCTCGGCCAGCTTGGCCTGCGCGAAGGCAAGCAGCGAGCCGTAGGTTTCGAGCAATTCGCCATCGACCTCGTCATCGTCGATGATGAACCCGAGGCGGTCTTCCATTTCGGTCAGCAGCCCGGCGACCGACATCGAGTCCAGTTCGGGCAAGTGGCCGAACAGCCCGGGTTAGGCATCGAACGTCGCCACCGCCGCCGGCTTCAGGCCGAGCACGTCGGCGAGGATCTGGCGCAATTGATGGTCGAGGTCGGTGCTCATCGGTGGTCCGGTCAAATGGGCAATGTGGCGGGGCCTCTACCCCTGCCAACCCGCTTGCGCAACAAGGCTTTGGCAACCGCCGGCCACGCCCGGGGCGCGGAAGGGCGGAGCGCGTCAATCTGATAGCGCGGCCTGATATCTTCCATCCAGTCGCGCTTGTAGGGATCATCCCCGGTGCCGAAATCGACCAGCGACACCCGGTCGCGGTCGATCACTTCGGCGAACAGCACGGCGGACAGGGCGCTGCCGGGCGAACAGGCGCTGGCGTCCTCGCGGTGGGCGAGCTTGTGGATCCAGGCGCTGCCCGCTTCGACCGTCCACAGTTGCGCGGCAACCGGGTGGCCATCCATGCTGGCGATGCCCAGCCGGAGCCGGCCCGCGGCGGCCTCCTCGCGGGCAAAGCGTTCGAGGAAGGCGGGTGAGCCTTCGTGCGGTTTCCAGCTTGCGGCGTAGATCGCCTGATAGTCCTGCCAGATATCATCACGCAACGCGTAGTGGATCGTGCAGTCGACCTTGCCGGACTTGCGCTTGAGCGTGGTCCGCAGTTGGCCGGGACGCGCGACGAGATATTCGGCGTAGCTTCGGCCGCCCACCACAAGGATATGGTTCACATCATCCGGTTCACGCCGGACGATCCAGCCGGCGCGGGTAAAGGCGCCAGTCAGCGCGGTGGCGGTGCCGTCCTCGTCAGGTACATGATCGAGCGTGACGCGCCACGCCCGCCGCCGCAGATCGCGGGCGACCGCTTCGAGCAAGGGGGCGGGATCGGCGCCGGGGGTGAGCAGCGGCTGCCAGCGGAAGGTGTACCAGTTGGCCAGCGCGGAATATTTGCCGCCGCCGCGTTGCAGCGCCAGCAAGGCA
>JANLUV010000367.1:0-2439 GCA_031363685.1 Alphaproteobacteria bacterium
TCGTCGGCGGCTTCAACGTCAGCTACCTGCGGCGCGGCAATGTCGTGCTGATCCCGGTGCGCATGGGGGTTGGCCTGCGGCTCGGGATCAATGCCGGTTACATGAAGTTTTCGCACAAGGCGAACTGGCTGCCGTTCTAAGTTTTGGGCAGGCGGCTTCAGCGCAACATCCGCGCCCGCAATTGCCGGATCTCGGCCGGGCCAACCCCCAGTTCGCGGTTCAGATAGCCGTTGACCGAGCCATAATCGCGGCGGATCTGCGCGAAGGCTGCATCAAGGTAGGCCGGCTCCACCCCCATGATCGGCGGTACCGCAGCGGGCGGGAGGATGCCGGCCATCGCCGCCACCAGCGAATCCATCCCCGGCGCGCCGTTGCTGAGCATGAAGTCGCGGCGGACGGCGGGATACGGCACGCCCAGCGCGGTCAGCACCAGCGCGGCGGCCAGCCCGCTGCGATCCTTGCCCGCGCTGCAGTTGACCACCACCGCGCCCCTGCCCGCTCCCGTACTGGCGCCCGCTCCCGTACTGGCGCCCGCTCGGGTAGTGGCGCCCAGGCGGGCGAACAGTTGGCGATAGCCCGGCGCGTGTTCGCGCGGGAAATTGCGGTAGGCGCCCAGCATGATCCGCCGTGCTGCCGCCGGCGTGTGATTGGCCGGGTTGCGCATCAGCGCCACGACGTTGCCGTGCGAGAACGCATAGCCGCGCGCCCAATAACCCAGCCCGGCGGCGGTGAGGCGGGCGTTGGTGTCGCTCGCGCGTTCCTCGGTCGAGCGCAAGTCGATGATCGCGCCGATGCCAAGCTGCTCCAGCCGGGCTTCGCCGGCGGGGGTCAGGCGGCCGAGCGAGCCCGAGCGGTATAACCGGCCCCAGCGGACCGTCCGCCCGTCAGTGGTGCGGTAACCCCCCACGTCGCGAAAATTGCGCCCGCCATCAAGCAGGATGAAACGGCCATGCGCTGCAGGTACGGCCCGGGCAACTGGTACGGCCCGGGCAACTGGTACGGCCCGGGCAACTGGTACGGAGCGCGCGTCCGGCGCTCCTGACCGGGCCGCAACGCCGCCCGGCACCAGCGCCAGCGCGGCAGCGGCCGCAAGCAGATAACGCGCACGGCTCATCCGCCTGACAACGCATGGCTTGGCAGGATTCGCCAGATCATCGCGAACCATCGCCGCCTCGTCCCGCCGCAGCGGTGTCCGGGCCAGACGGCAGGTCGGCCGCGACGACCGTCGCGTAACAGCCCCGGATGCCGTCGATCACCCCCGCCAGGTCGCGCCGCTGCACCGGGTCGATCACCCAGTCATGCAGCCGTGTCATCCGCGCCGGTTCGCCCGGCCCGCCGGGCACGTTGAGAAACACCCCGGTTCCGCTCGCCACGAACCCGGCGACCAGCCCGGCAAAGCGTTCGGTTTCGACCAGTTCCGGCGTCCCGACGATCATCAGTTCGACCGCGTAGTTGTTCGGCGTTCCCTCGGCATTGCCCGCCGGATCGATCATTACGCCGCTGCGGTCAGGGCGCCACGCATCATCAAGGAACGGCAGCCGCCGCCACAGGCAGTGATATTCGCGGCATACCTGCGGCCGGGCGGCATAGATCGCGCAGCCGCCGCCGCTGCAATTCACGCAGGCAGTGCGCGTCGGCTTGTCGAGCCCATAGCCGGGAATAGCGGGTTCGATGCAGCACACCATGCAGTCGCCGCATTCGCGGCCGGGTACCAGATAATCGTCCATCGCGCGGTTCTCGTCGTGTCACGTAAAAGTTAAATTCCGCTCGTGCCAGCCAATCAAGTCGGTTGCATGACGGCTCCCCCTTGCGTTCACGGCCCTGCCGGGGCTAAGGCGCCCGCGCCATGCTTACCAATCTTCAGCAGCAGCCCGCAGACGCGCTTCTGGCGCTGATCAAGCTCCACAGCGCCGATCCGCGCGCAGACAAGATTGACCTCGGCGTTGGTGTCTACCGTACTGACAGCGGCGCGACGCCGGTGTTCGCCTGCATCAAGGCGGCGGAACAGCGGCTGCTGGAAACCCAGAATTCCAAGGCCTATCTCGGCCCCGAAGGCGACATGGGCTTCGTCCATGGGCTGATGCCTTATATCTTCGGTGTCGAAGATCCCGCAAAAGGAGGCCGGATCGACGGGATGCAGACCCCCGGCGGCACCGGCGCGGTGCGCCTCGCGCTGGCGCTGGCCAAACGCTCGGGCGTGCAGCGGATCTGGATGGGCACACCCAGCTGGCCCAACCACGCGCAAATCGTGGCCGACCTTGGCCTTGAACTGAACGGCTTCGTCCACGCCACCAAGGCCGGCAATATCGACATGGACGCGCTGCGTTTCGCGCTCCAGCAGGCCGAACCGGGCGATGCCTTCCTGCTCCACGGCTGCTGCCACAACCCCACCGGGATCGATTATTCGAACGCCCAGTGGGACGAGATCGGCGCGGCGCT
>JANLUV010000404.1:0-3079 GCA_031363685.1 Alphaproteobacteria bacterium
CTTGAAATCCGAACTGGACCGCTTCCTTGTAGTCTGCATGCCCGCTTCCTGACGTCGCGGGGAGCTTAGCGTCCGGTCCAGATTTCCCGGACCACCTCACAACTTCGTTTTCGGTGAGATGCTTACCCGTTCAAACCCTCAGCGCATCACTCCGCCGCGATCCCGGCCGCCTTGAACATGTCCGCTTCGGTTTCCTCCACCAGCGTATCCGCGTTGGCGGCGTTGTTGGCGTTGCGGCGGGAATCGAAGTTGTTCCACACGGTTTGCCAATCGCCGGTGGTGGCGCCCTTGGAATATTCGGTGGCGCGGGTTTCGAAGAAGTTGGCGTGTTCGACGCCGTTGAGCAGCGGGGTGAGCCACGGCAGCGGGTGGTCTTCGATCATGTAGACGGCGGGGAGGCCGAGCTGGCTGAGGCGCCAATCGGCGATGTAGCGAATGTAGCGCTTGATTTCCTTGGCGCTCATCCCCGGGACCGGGCCTTGTTCGAAGGCGAGGTCGATGAAGGCGTCTTCGAGCCGCACGGTCTTCTGGCAGCAATCGATGATGTCTTCCTTGACCGCTTTGGTCAGGCAACCGCGTTCCTGGGTAAAGGCGTGGAACAGGCGGGTGATACCTTCGCAGTGGAGCGTTTCGTCGCGGACCGACCAGGTGACGATCTGGCCCATGCCCTTCATCTTGTTGAACCGGGGGAAGTTCATCAGCATGGCAAAGCTGGCGAACAGTTGCAGCCCTTCGGTGAACCCGCCGAACATGGCGAGGGTGCGGGCGATATCCTCGTCACTGTCGACGCCGAACTGCTGCAGATAATCGTGCTTGGCGCGCATTTCCTCATATTCGAGGAACATGCCGTATTCGCTTTCGGGCATGCCGATGGTGTCAAGCAGGTGCGAGTAGGCGGCGATGTGGATCGTTTCCATGTTGGAAAACGCGGCCAGCATCATCTTCACCTCGGTCGGCTTGAACACGCGGGCGTATTTCTCATGGTAGCAATCCTGCACCTCCACGTCGGCCTGGGTGAAGAAGCGGAAGATCTGGGTCAGCAGGTTGCGTTCGTGATCGCTGAGCTTTTGCGCCCAATCGCGGCAATCTTCGCCCAGCGGGACTTCTTCCGGCATCCAGTGGACCTGCTGCTGGCGCTTCCAGTAATCGTAAGCCCAGGGATATTCGAAGGGCTTGTAGGTCTTGCGGGCTTCGAGAAGCGACATCGGGAATCTCCTGGGCGAACGATCAATATAGGGACGCAGGCGCCCGGCGCGAAGCGGCCAAAGCGGGCGAATCTGGGAAAAAGCGGATGGCGGCCGCGCCAGCGCCGCAGTTTACCGCAACCGGCGTGCGGAACGGCAGTCCGCAGCGCGGAGGCGCGGAACGAAACGCGGCGCGACGCGCTTTGATTGCAGACGGGGTCGGCGCCTTCCGCTGCCGGCCCCGCACCATCGGAGGAATCAGGGCATGACCGAACAGCGCAACGAAAACACCGGCACCACCCGCGAGCGGCTGCGCGAACACATGGAAGTGATCGGCGCCGACGGCGTCCATGTCGGCACGATCGACGCGATCGAGGGTGACCGGATCAAGCTGACCAAGCGCGATTCGGGTGAAGGCAGCCACCAAGGCCACCACCACTACCTGCCGCTGGGGCTGGTCGCTGAAATCGAGGGCGACAAGGTCCGCCTCTCGGCCAATGGCGATGTGGCTTATGGGTTTGAAGAAGAGAAGTAAGCGTTTCGCAGGGGCCACTGCCCCTGACCCCCTGAATGTCTTCCGGCGAGAGAGCGGCGCGCGCGGGTTCCTTGCGCGCCGCTTTTGTGTCGGGAGACGGCTTGGCCGCTGTGCGGCTACTTCCAGAACCAGCCCGGCTTGAGTTGGCGCTTCGCGCGGTTGCGCCGCCTCTGGATCTTCCTCCACAGCCCCGAGAGGGCGAAGAACAGCAGGAATACGCCATAGAATGACACCAGCCGCCGATGCCATTAGCGCATTCACTATCCTTCCAGCCTTACAACGAGCCAATCCAACGGCAGGACAAGGGGCTGCGCGCAAGTCGCGGACTGTCGCAGTGTACATTTGCAATGTCGGGACCCCCGGCCGGGGCATGTGCTGGTCGGACTTCGGCCGGGACGGTTGCATGACCGGTGAAGTGCAATCCCTCACCTGCCTTACTGGCAGGCGAGGCATTCCTCGTAGTCGGTCTGGGCAGCGAGTTCGATCCGGGGAGCCTCGGGAGTATTGTCCGCCTCCACCCCGCCGGCAAAGCCCGCGCGCTGCACTGATTTCGAGCGCAGGTAGTAGAGCGACTTGATGCCCTTTTCCCACGCCTGGAAGTGCAGCATCATCAGGTCCCACTTGTCGACATCGGCGGGGATGTAGAGGTTGAGGCTTTGCGCCTGATCGATGAACGGGGTGCGATCCGCCGCGAATTCGAGCAGCCAGCGCTGGTCGATCTCAAAGCTGGTCTTGTAGACCGCCTTTTCCTCAGGGCTGAGGAAATCGAGGTGCTGGACCGAGCCGCCCTTTTCCAGGATCGTGTTCCACACGTTGATGGAATCCTTCGATTTGGCCGCCAACAGCTTCTGCAGGTAAGGGTTCTTCACCACGAACGAGCCCGACAGGGTCTTGTGGGTGTAGATGTTGGCCGGGATCGGTTCGATGCAGGCGCTGGTGCCGCCGCAGATGATGCTGATCGACGCGGTTGGCGCGATCGCCATCTTGCACGAGAAGCGCTGCATCACGCCCATTTCCGCCGCATCCGGGCAGGCGCCGCGTTCCTGCGCGAGCATCAGCGAAGCCTCGTCCGCCTTGGCGGCGACGTGCCTGAACATCTTGAGGTTCCACGCCTTGGCCATCGCGCTTTCGAACGCGATGCCCTTCATCTGCAGGAACGAGTGGTAGCCCATCACGCCCATGCCGACCGAGCGTTCGCGCATCGCAGAATACTTGGCGCGGGCCATCTCTTCGGGCGCGCGGTCGATATAGTCCTGCAGGACGTTGTCGAGAAAGCGCATCACATCCTCGATGATCACGTCGTCCTTGTTCCACTCATCCCAGGTTTCGAGGTTAAGCGAGGACAGGCAGCACACCGCAG
>JANLUV010000456.1:0-3729 GCA_031363685.1 Alphaproteobacteria bacterium
ACGCGCGGCAGCTGAGAGTTCGGGTGTGAACCGCAACATGGCGATCCTGTTCTGCCACAAGCTGCGCGAGGTGATATTCGCCGCACCGGATGCCGATACGCCCGAGCTGTTGGCGGGCGAGATCAAGGTCGACGAGAGCTATTTCGGCGGCCGCCGGAAGGGTAGGCGCGGACGCGGTGCGGCGGGCAGGATTCCGGTGTCCGGTCTGCTCAAACGCTCTGGCAAGGTGCAGGTCGTGATCGTGCCAAACGCCTTCTCTGACACGCTTATTCCGATCATTCGCGAGAAATCAGGCCTGATAGCATCGTCTACACCGATGCCTTCAAAAGCTATGACGTGCGCGATGTATCGGAGTTCCACCACCTCCGGATCAATCACTCCAAGTTGTTCGCCGATCCGCGCAACCACATCACTGGGATCGAGAACTTCTGGAACCAGGCCAGCGCCACCTGAGGGGCTACAACGGCATCCCCAGGCAGCACTTCCACCTGTTCATCAAGGAGTGCGAATGGCGCTTCGACTACCAGCCCACCGGGCGGATGCAGGAAACGCTGGCGAGGTGGTGGTTCAAGTAACTCAAGTAACTCAAGTAACCCTGTCTATGTCAGGCCCTTCAGCTAAGCTGGCTGTTCACCATCGCCGCATGTCCCGGGCCTCGCCCGGGATGTGAACTTCGAGCCCGTCGAGTTCTTCGGTGAGGATAATCTGGCACGACAAACGGCTGGTGCGGGCGACGCGGGCGGCGAGGTCCAGCATGTCTTCCTCGTCACCGGTGGCGGGGGGAAGTTTCGCGAACCAGTCGTCCGCCACGATGACGTGGCACGTCGAACAGGCCATCTGGCCTTCGCACGTCCCTTCGAGCGGCATCCCGGCAGCCTGCCCCACTTCCAGCAGGCGCTGGCCCGGCTGGCCTGCGGCCACGACCTTGTCGCCCTTGTCGGTGGTAAAGCAAACCGAGACCATCGAAACCCAATCTCCAGATATTGACGCCGCCTTAGAGCCCCTGCGCCGAAGTCGCCGCGACGATCCGGGTTGCGGCACCCGTAACTTCGGCCAGAGTCGTATAGCGGCCGAACCCGAGCCGGATGGAACCCCGCGCCTCGCGGTCGGTAAGACCAAGCGCGCGCAAGACATGGCTGGGCCGCCCCGAACCACTGGCACAGGCAGAGCCTGCCGCAAAGGCAATATCGCGTAAATCCGACATAAGTCGGGCAACATCAAGCCCATCGCGGCGCAGATTGAGATTGCCGGGCCAGCGGTTCGTGGCGCTGCCGTTGAGGGTGAAACCGGGCAGCGCGGCGCGCGCCGCCTGCCACAACGCGGCGACATGGGCGGCATCCTCAACCATGCTGGCCTGCGCCAGCGCGGCGGCGGCCCCGAACCCGGCACAGAGCGCGGGTGACAGGGTGCCCGAACGCAGCCCATTTTCCTGCCCGCCGCCGTGGATCAGCGGGGCGAGTGGCACCCCGTCGCGGATCCACAACGCGCCGATCCCCTTGGGGCCGTGGAGCTTGTGGGCGGACAGCGCGATCAGATCGGCACCTGCGGGCGCGGCAAGTTTGCCCGCGCCCTGCACCGCGTCGCACACGAACAGCGCCCCGACGCGGTGGGCGCGATCCGCCAGTTCGGCGACCGGCTGGACCGTGCCGATCTCGTTGTTGACCTGCATCACCGCGACCAGCTCGACGCCATCTGGCAGGGGCACATCGGGGCTGACGCGGCCGTCGTGATCGACCGGCAGCAGCGTGACTGCCGGATTAACGAACCGCGCGGTATCGAGCACCGCTGCGTGTTCGATGGCGGATACCGCCAGCCGTTTCCGGCCCGAACCGATAATCGCCAGGTTCAGGGCCTCGGTCGCCCCGCTGGTGAAGATCACCCGGCCGCCGGGCGGGAGCAGCACGGCGACCTGTTCGCGCGCGACCTCGATCGCCGCAGCGGCGGCGCGGCCGAACTTGTGCGGGCTGTGGGGGTTGGCGAATCCGGGCTCGTCGGGGCCGGCCAGCCAGGGCAGCATCGCTGCCCGTGCTTCCGGGGCGAGCGGCGTGGTAGCCTGATAATCGAGGTAGATCATTGCGCTACCGGCGCCGGTAGCATCGCCGTCCACGCGGCGACGAACCGGTCGATATCGGCCGCCGTGGTTTCGCGGCCGATCGAGACGCGGATCACTTCGGTGGCCGCTGCGACATCGAGCCCCATCGCGCCCAGCACATGGCTGACCCGCAGGCTGCCCGACGAACAGGCGCTGCCGGCCGAGACGGCGATCCCCTGACCATCGAGGCGGATCAGTTGCGCGGCCGCCGACAGGCCCGGCATCCGGTAGCCGCCGATAGTGGGCAGCCGCTCGGCCCCGGCGGCGATGATTTCACCGCCGGCTTCGACCAGCGCCGCATCCAGCCGGGCGCGCAAGTCCGCTGCAGCAGCCAGCCAGCCGGAACCTGCCTCGAGCGCAGCCGCCATGGCGAGGATTCCGGGCAGGCTTTCGGTGCCGCCGCGATAGCCGCGTTCCTGCCCACCGGTCGGCTTGAGCAGGCCCCAGTCGCGCACCAGCAGCGCACCGACCCCGACCGGTCCGCCGAACTTGTGTGCCGACAGCGCGATCAGATCGGCATCGGGCAGGGCCAGCTTGCCCACGCCCTGCGCGCAATCGGCGAGCAGCATTCCGCCCGCCCCGCGCACCGCTGCGGCGATGGCGCCGAGCGGCTGGACCACGCCGGTCTCGTTGTTGACCTGCTGGACCGCGACCAGCCCGGGCAGTGCGGCGGCAGCGGGATCGCAGCGGCCCAGCGCATCGACCGGCAGGCGCGCGGCAGCGCCCGAGTGGCGCAGCACCGCTTCATGCTCGACCTGTGAAACGCCTGCCAGTGGCAGTTTGCAGCGCGTGATCGCCAGTGCCAAGGCCTCGCTCGCCCCGGCGGTGAAGATCACTTCGCCCGGCCAGCGCAGCGCCGCCTTCACCCGCGCGCGCGCATCTTCCAGCGCCGCCCGCGCGGCACGGCCGGGAGCGTGAGGGCTGGAGGGATTGGCCCAGATATCACAGCCATGCAGCATTGCGGCGCGCGCTGCGGGGAGCAACGGCGTGGTCGCGGCATGGTCAAGGTAAAGCGGTTTCGCGGTCATTTCCTGTAAATGTTGCTTTTGGGCCAGTGATTTCTATATAGCGGTCACTTCTTTTTCACAGCCCCGACCGGACCCTCCCCCAGCTTTCTGGCACCCAGCTTGTCTGGCACCCAGCTTTTCTGGACGCTGCGGGCGGGCCTCAACCGCAACAGGGTAGCACGTTCATGCCAGCCGTCATCTTTCCCGGGCCCGAAGGCCGCCTTGAAGGTCGCTTCCAGCCCGGTTCGCGCCCGCGCGCGCCCGTTGCCATGATCCTGCACCCGCACCCGCAGGCTGGCGGCACGATGAACGACCGCATCACGATGAGCCTGTACAAGACGTTTGTGAACCGCGGGTTCGCCACGCTGCGCTTCAACTTTCGCGGCGTCGGCCGCAGCCAGGCCAGCTTCGACCACGGCATCGGCGAACTGTCGGACGCGGCCGCCGCGCTCGACTGGGTCCAGTCAATCCACCCCGAGGCGACCAGCACGTGGATCGCCGGCTATTCGTTCGGCGCGCTGATCGGGATGCAGTTGCTGATGCGGCGCCCGGAAATCCGCGGGTTCATCTCTGTTTCGCCGCCGGCCAACATGTACGATTTCTCGTTCCTGGCGCCTTGCCCGGCCTCGG
>JANLUV010000214.1:0-3831 GCA_031363685.1 Alphaproteobacteria bacterium
GAGGAAGCCCTGCTGCGCCTGCTCCGCCTGGCGCGAATCGGCTGCGACGGGATTTTCGCGGCGCAGGACAAGGCGGTCGGTCGGTAATGTCGCGGCTCTCCGGCACGCTCGTGATTGCCTCGCACAATGCGGGCAAGCTAAAGGAAATCCAGGCGCTGCTGGCCCCTTTCGGAACCGAGTGCCTGTCCGCTGGCGCGCTCGGGCTGCCGGAACCGGCCGAAACCGGCAAGACCTTCGCCGAAAACGCGCTGATCAAGGCGCGGGCGGCGGCGCAGTCTGCGGGCCTGCCCGCACTCGCGGATGACAGCGGGCTGAGCGTGACGGCGCTCGGCGGACGGCCGGGTGTATATACCGCCGACTGGGCCGAACGGCAGTGGTTCGAAGGACCGGCCGGGCGTGACTGGTTCATGGCGATGGGCAAAGTCGAAGGCCTGCTGTGCGAACAAGGCCCGGACGTGGATCGGTCGTGCTGGTTTTCCTGCGCTCTCGCCATCGCGTGGCCGGACGGGGAGAGCGTCGTCTATGAAGGCCGGATCGACGGCACGCTGGCGTGGCCGCCGCGCGGAACGATGGGGTTTGGCTATGACCCGGTGTTCATGCCGGTCGGCGATACCCGCACCTTCGCCGAACTCGATCCCGCCGAAAAACATCGCATCAGCCACCGGGCAGATGCCTTTGCCAAGCTGGTGCAGGACCAGTTCGGAGCGTAAGACAGGGCATGGCTCGCGCGCTTTATATCCATTGGCCGTTCTGTCTTCAGAAATGCCCCTATTGCGATTTCAACAGCCATGTCCGGGCCGGGGTGGATCATGCGCTGTGGCGCGATGCGCTGCTGGCGGATTTGCGGCACGAGGCCGAAGTGGCGGGCGGAGAACCGCTGGAAAGCGTGTTTTTCGGCGGGGGAACGCCGTCGCTGATGCCCCCTGCCCTGGTTGCCGCGCTGCTGGCCGAGGCGGAGCGGCTGTGGGGCTTTGCGGATGGGATCGAGATCACGCTGGAAGCCAATCCCTCGTCGGTCGAGGCGGCGAATTTTGCCGCGCTGGCGAGTGCCGGGGTAAACCGGGTTTCGCTGGGATTACAGGCGCTTGATGACGAGGCCTTGCGGTTTCTCGGGCGGCTGCACGATGTGGCCGAGGGGCTGGCCGCGCTGGACGTGGCGCAGCGCCACTTCGGACGGGTCAGCTTCGACCTGATCTATGCCCGGCCGGGCCATGATGCCGTGACCTGGGAGGCGGAACTGCGCCGGGCGCTGGGCTTCGGAACCGGACATCTCTCGCTTTATCAACTGACTATCGAGCCGGGTACGCGGTTTGCGACGATGGTACGGGAGAAGCAGTTCACCCCGCTGGATGACGATACCGCCGGTGACCTGTTCGCGCTGACCCGCCAGATCACCGCCGCGCATGGCCTTCCGGCCTACGAAATCAGCAATCACGCCAAACCCGGCGAACGCAGCCGCCACAACCTCGCCTATTGGCAATATCGGGATTATTGCGGGATTGGACCGGGCGCGCATGGCCGCTGCAACGGCACTGCAACGGTGCGGCATCGCAAGCCGGAGAACTGGCTGGACGCCGTTGCAAAGTCCGGCCACGGCATCGCCGAAGCGCGCCCGCTCGGCACCAGCGAACAGGCCGCCGAAGCGATGCTGATGGGCCTGCGCCTGACCGAAGGGATCGACCTTGCGGCACTGGCGAACCGGCTCGGCCTGACGCCGGAAGCGTTGTGTGATTTCGATCGGCTGGGGTTTTATCAGGGCCACGGGTTGGCATGGCGGCAGGGGCTGCGGATCGGGGTGACCGACCGGGGTATGGCGGTGCTCGATGCGCTGCTGGGCGAAGTGGTCCCGGCGGCGCTGGTTGCCGGATGACCGCGCGGGCCGACCTGCTGGAGGCATGGCACGGCCATCTGGCGCAGGGTCGCCGCCGCTCGCCGCATACGGTGCGCGCCTATGTGGCGACTGCGGCACGACTGCTTGACGGCATGGCGGAGACTGACTGGCCCGCCCTCGCCCGGCTTGAAGCGGGGGTGTTGCGGCAGCATCTGGCGCAGCGGCGGGCGGCCGGGATCGCCAACATTTCGGCGGCGCGCGAGCTTTCCGCGCTGAAGGCGTTCATCGGCTTTGCCCGCGCGCAGGCCGGGCTGGCCGACACTGCGCCGCCGCGCCTGCGTGGGCCAAGGATCAAGAAGGGCATTCCTCGACCGGTTACCCCGGACGAGGCGGTCAATCTGGCCGCGACGGTCCATGATGACGCGGCGGAAGAATGGATCGGCGCGCGCGACCGGGCGGTGCTCCTGCTGCTGTACGGCGCGGGGATGCGGATTGCCGAGGCGCTGTCGCTCACCGGCGCAGCTCTGCCGCTGGGCGAGACGATCACCGTGACTGGCAAGGGCAACAAGCAGCGCGTGGTGCCGCTGCTGCCGCTGGTGCGCGATGCGGCGGCGGATTACGTGGGCCAATGCCCGTGGTCGATGGCGCGCGAATTGCCGCTGTTTCGCGGCGCCCGGGGCGGCCCGCTGGCGCCGGGGATGGTGCAGAAGGCGATGGCGCGGGCCCGGATCGTGCTGGGCCTCCCGGCCAGCGCGACGCCGCATGCGCTGCGGCACAGCTTTGCCACCCATCTGCTGGGCGCGGGGGCGGACTTGCGGAGCTTGCAGGAATTGCTCGGGCACGCCAGCCTTGGTTCAACCCAGATCTATACGAAGGTCGATGCGGCGACTTTGCTCGACGTTTACCGCAATGCCCATCCGCGCGAGCGGTGAGTTGGGGTGTTTGGGGTTGGGCTGGCGCGCTACCTCCTCGGCTTCCACGTCGCCACGCGCCAGGCATACCAGCCCAGAATCGCGACAGTGACGCCGAGGATCACGGTGCCAAGTACCTGCTCCACCCCGGCGAAGCGCGCGATCATCCGGCCGCCCTGGATCAGCAGAGCATTCCATACCGCCGCACCGGCAAACGTGAACGTCAGGAAGCGCCAGTGCTTCATGTGGGACAGGCCTGCCGGGAGCGAAATCATCGTGCGCAGGAATGGCGAGAAGCGCATCGCGAACACCACCCACTGCCCGTGGCGGCGGAAGAAGCGGCCGGCCCGTTCGATGTCGTCCCATTCCATCGTCAGCCACCGGCCCCAGCGCGCGACGAAGGGTTCCAGCCGGGCATAGCCGAACCGGTCACCCAGCAGGAACCAGCAGTAGTTGCCGGCGGTGGAGCCGACGGTCCCGGCGATCAGCAGCGGCCAGAAGTCCATCGACCCGCGGGCCACCGCGATGCCGCCGACGCCCATGATCAGTTCCGACGGGATCGGCGGAAAGATGTTCTCCAGCGCCATCAGGAACAGGATGCCCCAATAGCCGCCCTGTTCGATCAGGCGGATGATTAAGTCATTCATGGGGATTCCAAGGTTGGGCGGCGGAGTTTGGTTCCTTGCCGGTGCGGATTTGCCCCTCCACCGCCGCCGTTGGCGGCGGTCCCCTTCCCCATTTGGGCTTTGCCAAAATGGGGAGGATCAAGGTTATCCCCGCAGCATCGCGGCGTGGCGGGTTTCGATCGCGTCCCAGATGCGGCCGCCGGTGTCGGTGCCGTTGAAGCGATCGATCGCGGCGATGCCGGTGGGTGACGTCACGTTGATTTCGGTCAGCCATTCGCCGCCGATCACGTCGATCCCGACGAACACCAGTCCGCGTTCCTTCAGCACCGGCCCCATCGCGGCGCAGATTTCCACTTCGCGCGGGGTGAGTTCGGTCGGTTCGGCCGAGCCGCCGACGGAAAGGTTGCTGCGGAATTCACCGGCGCCGGGCTTTCTATTGATCGCCCCGGCGTATTCGACGTCG
>JANLUV010000498.1:0-5788 GCA_031363685.1 Alphaproteobacteria bacterium
GGGTGTGGCCCGGCGTGTGCATCACCACGATCTCCTGCTCACCCAGCGGGATCTTCTCACCATCCTGCAGCAGCAGGTCGAAGTCGGAACCATCCGTCTTGATGTCATCCGCCCCAAACACCCTGGCGAACACCGCCTGCACCTCGGTAACCTGCGCGCCAATGCCGATCTTCGCACCGGTCGCCGCCTTGATATAGGGCGCGGCGGTCAGATGGTCGGCGTGGGCATGCGTTTCCAGCACCAGCCCGATATTCCACCTGCCCTCTCGCGCGGCCATCAGCACCGCATCGGCCGAGCCGGTCGATAGCCGGCCTGAGGCCGGATCGAAATCCAGCACCGGATCGATCACCACCGCCTGCTGCGTGGCGGGATCGCCGACCAGATAAGTCACCGTGAAGGTCGCTTCGTCGAAAAATGCGCGGATCATGGGGGCAGACATGCGGGGGGCTCCTGAGGTGTCGATACGTTGGTCTTGACATATATTAGATACTACTTATTTAGCAATAGCTAATTCAAGGAACGTCGATGACCGTCACCCTCCCTCCCGATCTCGCTGCATTTGCCGCACAGGCTGGCGAAGTCGCGGGCCTGCTGAAAGCCATGGCCAACCAGCGGCGCCTGATGGTGCTGTGCACGCTGGTCGAAGTCGGGGAAATGCGGGTCGGCGATCTCGTCGAAGCAATCGGCATCTCGCAATCGGCACTGTCACAGCACCTTGCCCTGATGCGCGAGGAAGGCCTCGTGACTTTCCGGCGCGACAGTCAGGTGCTGTGGTACCGCATCGCCGATCCACGAACCGAAGCGCTCCTTGCCGCCCTGCATGACATCTTCTGCCCAAAGGAAACCTGATATGTCCCTCACCCCCATTTCTGCTGCAGATGCGCAGAGCATGATCGCCAACGGCGCAGCCCTGGTCGACATTCGCGAACCGGATGAACATGCGCGCGCCCGCATTCCCGGCGCGCGCAGCATGCCGCTCGCCCGGCTAGAAAAGATCCAGAATGTCCCTGCCGTTATCTGGCACTGCCGCTCCGGCATGCGCACCCAGGCCAATGCCGGCGCGCTGACGGAAAATTCCGGGTGCGACGCCTACTTCCTCGAAGGCGGGCTCGATGCCTGGCGCAAGGCCGGACTGCCTGTTCTCGAAAACCGCCACGCCCCGCTCGAGATCATGCGCCAGGTCCAGATCACTGCCGGCCTGCTCGTACTCAGCGGCGTGATCCTTGGCTTCGCCGTGAGCCCCGGCTTCTTCGGCCTGTCTGCGTTCGTCGGTGCGGGGCTGATGTTTGCCGGGATCAGCGGGTGGTGCGGCATGGCGCGCTTGCTCGCGCTGATCCCATGGAACCGGCGCCCGGCGGCCTGATCCGCCATGCTCATTTCCGCCCTGCACGCTGGCCCCGCCTTGCTCGCCGGTGCAGTTATAGGCCTGGTCCTCGGACTGGTTGGCGGAGGTGGTTCGGTGCTGGCTGTTCCCCTGCTGGTCTATGTGGTCGGAGTGCGCTCGCCGCATGCCGCGATCGGCACCGCTGCGGTAGCAGTCGCGCTCAACGCGCTGACCGGGCTGATCGGCCACGCCCGTGCCGATAACGTCAAATGGCCCTGCGCGATCGTCTTTGCGCTCTCGGGCGTGGTCGGCGCGGCACTCGGCGCGACTGCGGGCAAGGCGATGGACGGCCAGCGCCTGTTGGCGCTGTTCGGCGTTCTCATGATCGTCGTCGGTGCCGCCATGACGCGCGGCCGCACAGGCGAAGGCAAGCCGAACGTCCACCTCGGCCGCGATACCGCAGCAAAGTTGCTTCCGCGCCTGATCCCCGTCGGCTTCGGGGTGGGTCTGCTGGCGGGCTTCTTCGGGATTGGCGGCGGGTTCCTGATCGTCCCGGGGCTGATGCTGGCGACGGCCATGCCGCTGCGGACCGCAATCGGCACCTCGTTGGTCGCAGTCACGGCGCTCGGGGCGACGACCGCCGCATCCTACGCCTTGTCCGGCTTCGTCGATTGGCACCTCGTCGCCGTACTGATCACTGGCGGGTTGGCCGGATCGCTGATCGGCATCGCGCTGGGCAAACGCCTGGCCGGCCACCGCCGCGCGATGGAACTCGGTTTTGCCGCCCTGGTGATTCTGGTCGGGCTTTACGTCACCGCTCGCGGCCTGCTCTGATCCGGCCGCATAAAGAAAGGGGCGGAAGGTCTTTCGACCTCCCGCCCTGGTCAGGGTTTATCGGGTAGCTGAAAAACTCAGAACTTGATGGTGCCTTCGATACCGAAGGTGCGCGGCGCGTTGTAGTTGGCATAATCGCCAAGGACCGCACGGTTGGCATTGCTGCGACGATAGATGTGTTCCTCATCCAGCAGGTTGCGCGCCCAGACGGCAAGCGTGAGCTTCGGCCCGGTCCTGTTCATCGCGATGTCGGCCAGCGCGATGCGGGCGTTCACGATGAAGCTCTTGTCGGTCAGTGTGGTTTCGCTGGCGAACGAGTGAACCGGATCGCTGTAGGCCGCATCGGCATGGAGCCGCAGCGTGGTCCCTTCCGATCCGATCGGGAACTCGTAGTCGATCGACCCCGACGCCGCGTGCTTCGGGGTGTAGAGAATGTAGACCGTTTCGAAGACCGGAGTAGTGACCGGCGGGGTCAGGTTCAGGTTCAGCGCTTCCTGCACCGTGTTCCGCGCGGGCGGGACGTGGGTGTAGGTGTAGACATAGGAGAGCCCAAGAGACAGACCATCGAGCGGACGCACGGTCAGGTCGGCCTCGATCCCGCGGATCTTGGTGGTTCCGGCCGCGTTGACAGTTTCCAGCGTGTTGCGAACGGTGCCGTCGGTCTGCGGGATGAAGTAGTTGAAATCGACCTGAGTATTCCTGCGGCCCATGATGTAGCCAGCCAGGTTGAAGCGGACCCGGCGATCGAATAATTCTGTCTTCAGGCCCAGTTCGTAAGACTTGACTTCTTCCGGCCCGAATGAACGGTAGTTGAGCGAGCGCGAGCTGGCTCCACCGGCACGATAGCCGGTGGCGTACTTCGCATAGACGTTGATGTTCGGCGCAACGTCATAGGCAAGGACAGCCAGCGGATCGAACCGGCTGTTTTCCTGATTGAACGTGAAAGACGTCGCCGCACCGTTGACGGTGAACAGACGTCCGTTCTTCTTGTCCTTGGTATAACGACCGCCGAGAGTGATGTGCAGCGGTTCGAACGGCGAGTAGGTCAGTTGGCCATACGCGGCATAGCTCTTGGCATAGGCGATGCTGGCGCGGGCCACGGTGGCGGTTGCATAAGTCGCCGGGTTATTGATCGTGTTTCCGGTAACCGTGCCGTCACTCGCCGTCACCCACTTGTTGGTGTTCGGCGTGCGGGCGGAGTCGTTGGCCCGCTCGTTGAAGTAGTAAAGACCGGCCACGTAATCAAAATTGGCAATGCTGCCGACCGCCTGAAGTTCCTGGCTGAACTGGCGCTGGTCCAGGGTGCCCACGCTGTAGCGGCTGAAATTGCCGTTCGGGGTATAGACCGGCGTACGGTGTGCGCCGCCCGAATTGTCCCACTGTTCATCGCTGACGGTGCGCCATGCGGTGATCGAGCGAAGTTCGAGTTCCGGCCCGACCCGGTACGTCAGCGCGGTGTGGAACCCTTGAGCGATATCGATCGACACCTGCTGCGGCACGCCGATGTCGGTAACCGAGGCGCGGCCATAGCCGTACTGCACCTGCGACGGCAGCGGCGCGATGCCCTTGGTGGTCTTGGTGGCATCGGTGAACCACGCCTTGGCGCCGGTGCTTGAGGCCGGGTTGACAGCATAAACGGTGCCGAGTGGCTTGTTCTGCACATTGTAGTTAAGCAACTGGCTATAGAACGGGGTGTTTTCGTCGCGGCTCTTGTCGAAGGCGACGTCGATCGTGAGATCGTCGATCGGGCGCCAGCGTGCCGCAACCCGGCCGCCGATGCGGTGATACTGGTTAAATCCGGCCTGGCCCGCCAGCGAATTCCTGATCGTGGGATTCTGATGCTGGATAACGCCGTCGAGCTTGATGGCGAAGTTCTGGAACGCCGGCAGGTCGATATGCGCCTGGGCGTTATACGACCCATAGTTGCCCACGCCCGCAGAGATTCGGCCGCCGAGTTCGCCGGTAGGCTTTTTCAGCACCATCGAGACGGCGCCACCCTCGGTATTGCGACCGAACAGCGAACCCTGCGGACCCTTCAGGACCTCGACCCGCTCAATGTCGAACAGGCTGGCGTTGAGGCCGTGCTGGCGGCCAAGATAGACGCCGTCGAGATAGATCCCGACGCCCTGCTCGCGCGCGGGCTGGTTGGCGTCGTCGGGCACAATGCCTCGGATGCCGACAGTCAGCGCCGACTGGCGAGCCTCGAAGGTCGAGATCCGCAGCGACGGGATCGAGCCGTCTGCCAGATCAGACAAACTCTGGACGTGGCGGTCCTTGATCGCCTCGCCGCCCAGCACCGCTATCGCGATCGGGGTCTGCTGAAGATTCGTCTCGCGCTTGGTGGCGGTGACGACAATTTCGTTCAATCCAGAACGTTCGGCATCGCTATCGGACGCTGCAGCATCTGCCGGAGCCACTGACACGGGCTCTGCGGCGAAGGCAGCGGAGGAAAACTGGGCGACGGCGAGTGCCGCGAGCGAGACGGCCAGCTTGGATGTAATACGCATGTAATAATTCCCTTTCGGGTTTGTTTATCTGAGCCTTGGGAAAACCCTTATGCCCCGACTCATGCGGTACGGCCCCCAAACACGGCCGCACTACGGTCATTTTATTTCATTATGGAGACATTTTTACGTCGCCTAAAATACTCCATTTTAGATACAATTTGACGGTACAAATGACGCGGCAACGTCATGAATCCGTCACTTCCCGGTGGCACCAGCGGTCCCGGATCGTCCATTACCGCCGCGAGAACATGACAGAGACCGCGACCCTTCTTTTGACCTCTCCCGATAGCCGCATGGTCTCGACGTTGAGCCGGCTGCGTCCGGACATCCAGGTCATCCCGCTGGGCCAGGCCGTGCCCCTGGAACGCTTCCGCGGCACGGTGTGGGGCTTTGTCGACTGGTTGCTGCCGGAACTCTCCGGGCTGGAACTGTGCCGCCGCCTGCGCGAATCCGAGAATACCCGGCACGCCCACCTGACCATGGTACTCGAAAACCCCGATAGCGAAGCCCGCCGCCGCGCGCTGGCCGCCGGGGCGGATGATTATATCGTCGGCCCGCTCACGCCCGAGGCGCTGCTTGATCGGATCGATGCGGGCAATCCCGAACGCAGCCGCATCACCGTCGGCCCGCGCCTGCGCCATGGTGATATCACGATCGACCTTGCCGCGTTCCAGGCGCGGTTCAAGGGCAAGATCCTGCCTTTGCGTCCCAACGAATTCCGCCTGTTGGTGCATTTTGTCGAAAATCCTGACCAGGTCTTTTCCCGCGCCAGCCTGATCGGGCGGCTCGGCAAGGATTCAGAGATCATCGACGAACGCACCGTCGATGTGTGGGTCGGCCGGCTGCGCCGCGGCCTGCGGGCGCAGGGCGTGTCCGATCCGCTGCGCACCGTCCGCTCGATGGGCTATGTGATGGACAGCCTGCCCACCTGACGCCATTCCGGCCGGACTACCGCCGGGCGCGCCCCTGTGCCGCCCCCCCTGCCTCTCCCCGCGACCCCTCTTGCCCCCGCCCCCGCTTGGCGGCATAGGCCTGCGCAAGTCCATGCCCCCCGCAGAAAGGCCAGTTGCGATGAAGGTCCGCGTCCATGTCCGCCTGAAGAACGGGGTGCTCGATCCGCAGG
>JANLUV010000521.1:0-1940 GCA_031363685.1 Alphaproteobacteria bacterium
CGCGCCGAGATAAACAGCTAAGCGCCCGCGCCATGACTTCAAACACGCCCAACGCCCAGACACCGGGCATCCAGACGCCCCAGGCCGTTCGCGGCACGCAGGATATCTTCGGCCCCGAGGCCGAGGCGTTCGCCTTTGTGGTCGAGACGTTCGAGCGGGTGCGCAAGCTCTACCGGTTCCGCCGGGTAGAGATGCCGGTGTTCGAAAAGACCGCAGTGTTTTCGCGCTCGCTGGGCGAGACGACCGACGTGGTGTCCAAGGAAATGTATTCGTTCGAGGATCGCGGCGGGGAATCGCTGACGCTGCGGCCCGAATTCACCGCCGGTCTGGCGCGCGCCTTCCTGACCGATGGCTGGCAGCAGCATGTCCCGCTGAAGGTGGCCACGCACGGCCCGCTATTCCGGTATGAACGGCCGCAGAAGGGCCGCTATCGCCAGTTCCACCAGATCGACGCCGAGATCATCGGTGCGGGCGAACCGCAGGCCGACGTGGAACTGCTGGTGATGGCGGACCAGTTGCTCAACGAACTGGGTGTCGCAGATGGGGTGACACTCCATCTCAACACGCTGGGCGACGCGCCAAGCCGCGAGGCCTGGCGGCTGGCGCTGATCGATTATTTCCGCGCGCACAAGGCTGCCTTGAGCGAGGATTCGCAGGACCGGCTGGAGCGCAATCCGCTGCGCATCCTCGATTCCAAGGACCCGCGCGACCAGCCGCTCACCGCCGATGCGCCGCAGATCGACGAGTTTCTGTCGGACGAAGCACAGGCGTTCTTCGCCAAGGTGACGGCCGGGCTGGATGCGGCGGGCGTGGAATGGACCCGCGCGCCGGCGCTGGTGCGCGGGCTGGACTACTATCGCCACACCGCGTTCGAATTCGTCACCGACCGGCTGGGCGCGCAGGGCACAGTGCTGGGCGGCGGGCGCTATGACGGGCTGATCGAGACGCTGGGCGGGCCGCATACCCCGGCCGTCGGCTGGGCGGCCGGGATTGAGCGGCTGGCAATGCTGGTGGGGGAGGGCGTAGGAATTGAGGAAGACCGACCCCAAGTCGCGGTTGTTGTTGAAGATCCTGATCTCGAGACAGATGGGATCAAGCTTACCGCGTATTTGCGGCGAAATGGGATCTCAGTAGAAATAATTGCGTCTGGGTCACCTAACAAGCGTTACCCAAAGGCGACTAAGCTGGAGCCCTTGGTAATTTTTTCTATTAATACAGGTCGATACGAGGATGGGAGATTGATACGAAGTTGCCGTATGCGGCGAGCAAATGAGCAAGACCCGTTGACAGCGCACGTTGATTCGTTGGTTAAAGCGTTCGATTGGGCGTGAGCGTTTCCGACACCCGTCTTGCCCAGATTACCGGCCGTTTCGCCGATCTTGAAGCGCGGCTGGCTTCAGGCACGCTGGAGGGCGCCGATTTCGTTGCCGCGAGCCGCGATTATGCCGAGCTGGAGCCGGTCGCCCGTGCTGCCGCAGCGGTGCGCGAAATGCGCGGGGAACTGGCCGCGCTGACTGCGCTCGACGAATCCGACCCGGAGATGCGGGCGCTTGCCGCTGAGGAGGTGGCGCGGCTGAAGGTGGAACTGCCCGAGGCGGAACGGGCACTGGCCATCGCCATGCTGCCCCGCGATTCGGCGGATTCGCGCCCCGCCATGCTGGAAATCCGGGGCGGCACCGGCGGGGACGAGGCGGCGCTGTTTGCAGCGGACCTGTACCGGATGTACGAAGGCTATGCCGCCGCGCAGGGCTGGCGGATCGAACTGATCAGCGCGAACGTGTCCGACATCGGCGGGTTCAAGGAAGTGGTCGCCAACATTGCCGGGCAGGGCGTCTTCGCCAAGCTGAAGTTCGAAAGCGGGGTCCACCGGGTGCAGCGCGTGCCCGTGACCGAAAGCGGCGGGCGCATCCATACCTCGGCCGCCACCGTGGCGGTGCTGC
>JANLUV010000009.1:0-2340 GCA_031363685.1 Alphaproteobacteria bacterium
GCCGGTCGGGGCGGTTTATGGCTATACCACGATGTTGTGGAAGCTCGCGCAGGACCTGCACGACGCAGACGGCCCGACCCACCTTGCGGTGATTCTCGACAAGGCCGGGACTTCGTTCCGCAATGCCATGTATGATCAGTACAAGGCCAATCGCCCGCCCGCGCCCCAAGACCTCGTTCCCCAGATTCCGCTGAATCGCGATGCCACCCGCGCCTTCAGCCTGCCGCTGATCGAGGAAGCGGACGTCGAGGCCGACGACATGATCGCCTCCTACGCCCGCGCGGCGGCGCGGCGCGGCTGGGATGTCACGATTGTCTCGTCCGACAAGGACCTGATGCAACTGGTCGGCAAATGCACCAAACCCGACCAAGGGTCGGACGGCGGCTGTATCGACATGCTCGATACGATGAAGAACCTGCGGATCGACATTCCCGAAGTGGTCGAAAAATTCGGCGTCGTACCGGATCTCGTCGGCGACGTGCTCGCGCTGATGGGCGATTCGGTCGACAATGTCCCCGGCATCCGCGGGATCGGGCCGAAGACCGCGACCAAGCTGATCCAGGAACATGGCAGCCTCGAAGCCGTGCTCGCGGCTGCCCCGGCGATGAAGCCGGGCAAGCTGCGTGACAGCCTGATCGAACAGGCCGACATGGCCCGCCTGTCGCGCCGGCTGGTCCAGCTTCGGGAAGATTGCCCACTGCCGCTCGCGCTGGATGATTTCAAGCTGGGCACAATTCCGCAGCCGCCGCTCGCTGCATTTCTTTCGGAACACGGCTTTACCAGCCTGCTCAAGCGACTCGACGGCAATCAGTCCGCCCCGGGGCCGAAAACGCAGCTCCATCCGGGCAAGCCCGTCACCCCTGCCGCCTCGCCGCCCGCCCCTGGCCTGCACGGCAACCGGCAAACCCTGCCGGAGATGCCGCCGATCGATCTGGCCGCCTATGAATGCGTCCAGACCCGCGAACGGCTCGAACACTGGATTGCCCGCGCGTTCGCCGCACGGCTGGTCGCGGTCGATACCGAAACCTCGATGCTCGATGCGATGCGCGCCGATCTGGTCGGCGTGTCACTCGCGCTCGGGCCCAACGATGCCTGCTACATCCCCCTCGCCCACGGCGGGACCGACATGTTCGCGGAAAAGCCGCTGCAGGTGGACCGGGCCGAGGCGCTCGCCCTGCTGAAGCCGCTGCTCGAAAGCGACGCGGTCCTGAAGGTCGGGCAGAACATCAAATACGATCTCAACGTCCTCACCCGCCACGGCGTCGATGTCGCGCCGATCGATGATACGATGGTCATCAGCTTCGATCTGGATGCCGGGCGCAGCGAGGACGGCATCGGCGGTGGGCACGGCATGGACGAACTGGCCAAGCGCCACCTTGGCCACACCACGCTGACCTTCAAGGACATCTGCGGCACCGGCAAGAAGGCCATCCCGTTCGGCGAAGTCCCGCTCGACCGCGCCACGCAATATGCGGCCGAAGATGCCGACGTGACCTGGCGGCTCCACCACGTACTCAAACCCCGGCTCGTCAGCGAAGGCGGCACGCGCGTCTACCAGCGGGTCGATCGCCCGCTGATCCCGGTCGTCGCCGCAATGGAGCGGCACGGCATCAAGGTCGATCGCGAGCGGCTGGCCGGATTATCCGCCGAATTTTCGAAGGCGCTGGCCGCGCTCGAACAGGAAATCCACGGACTGGCCGGACAGCAATTCACTATCGGCAGCCCCAAGCAACTGGGCGAAATCCTGTTCGACAAGCTGGGCTACAAAGGCGGCCGCAAGGGCAAGTCGGGGCAATATTCGACCGACCAGGCGATCCTCGAAGCGCTGGCCGCGCAGGGTGCCGACGTGGCGACCAAGGTGCTCGACTGGCGCCAGCTGGCCAAGCTCAAGTCGACCTATACCGATGCGTTGCAGGCCGCGATCAACCCCGATACGGGCCGGGTGCATACCAGTTACAGCCTGGTGGGTGCGCAAACCGGGCGGCTTTCATCAACCGAACCGAACCTCCAGAACATCCCGATCCGCACCGAGATCGGCCGCCAGATCCGCGAGGCGTTCGTGGCCGAACCCGGCAACGTCCTGCTCGCCGCCGACTATTCGCAGATCGAACTGCGCATTGCCGCGCACATGGCCGATGTCCCCGCGCTCAAGGAAGCGTTCGCGAACAAAGCGGACATCCACAATTTGACCGCGATCGAGCTGTTCGGGTCGGACGATCGCGACAATCGCAACAAGGCCAAGACGATCAATTTCGCGATCCTGTACGGCATTTCGGCGCGGGGACATCGGCCATGTGCGCCGCCAGCCTCAGCTCGATCTGGCTATAATCCGCGCTCATC